>JAVHPO010000067.1:0-1143 GCA_036170635.1 Prolixibacteraceae bacterium
CACATTGCAATTCTGGCATCCGTGGGCTGTTGGCTCCCTTTGGTCTACCGAACACCTTCCATAGCCATCATCTCAACCGGGAATGAGCTGGTCGAACCCGTTGTGAAGCCGGGAAGTTCAAAAATCAGGAACAGCAACAGCTACCAAATGTATGCGCAGATACAGCAAATGGGGATATTGCCAGAATATCTTGGCATCGTTCGTGATGACCAGGATTCTTTGGAGAAAGTCCTGGCATCATCCATTCAAAATTTTGATGTAACGCTGATTTCAGGAGGCGTATCAGTAGGAGATTACGACTTTGTTCCAAAGATATTAAGCAAACTGGGAGTGAACATTCCGTTTCACGGGATGAATGTAAAGCCAGGTAAACACCTGCTTTTCGGTGAGAAAGATAACCATTTCGTTTTTGGCATGCCCGGTAATCCGGTCTCATCATTCGTTCAACTGGAGGTAATGGTCAAACCATTCCTGGCAGGGTTGATGGGAAGAGATGAAGGGAATGTTGCCTGGTATTTGCCACTCGAAGAGGAGTTTGTCCGCACCAAAGACGACCAGCTGATTTTTATCCCGGCTATCCCCACCGGTCGCGGGACTGTAATCCCCATTGAATACCATGGCTCTGCCCATATCCATTCCTATGTCAACGCACATTTGATCATGGAAATTCCAAAAGGTGTACTGAAAATTAAAAAAGGAGGGCAAGTCCGTGTACGACCGATATAAAAGACATATTCATTACCTTAGAATCTCCGTTACAGACCGCTGCAACCTGCGGTGTACCTATTGCATGCCAGAAGAAGGCATACACCTGATGGGCCACCAGGACATTCTCACTTTCGAAGAAATTACAGATGTAGTAAGGGTTGCCGTCACGTTGGGTGTTGATAAATTCCGCATTACGGGAGGAGAACCGCTTGTGCGTAAGGATATCGTGGCCTTGATCGCACAGATTTCTGCCGTGGAAGGGGTGAAAGATCTTTCAATGACCACCAACGGAATTTTTCTTGAGGAGCTGGCACTACCCTTAAAAGATGCTGGTTTACAACGTGTCAACATCAGCCTGGACACCCTCAACACAGAAAAATATAAAAGCATTACCCGGGGAGGAGATATCAACAAAGTTTTTCGAGGCATTGAAGC
>JAVHPO010000068.1:0-5663 GCA_036170635.1 Prolixibacteraceae bacterium
AGAAAAACGAATGAATCTAATAAAAAGTGATAACCTACCTGGGTAGTAGGTTTAATTACCTGCGGTCTCTAATAGATTATTTTCCACCTTCATAGAACTATTATTCACAACTATTGTGCTTCCAGTTAGCACCAGATGACATCTAACAAGTGTCATTACACATCTGGTTAACGTCGATTGACATCTAACAAGGTTCAGGGCATTTCTAACAACCAACATTTGTCTTCTAACATGGTTCAGAGCATTTCTAACAACCAACATTTGTCTTCTAATGAGGTTTAATACATTTCTAACTGCCTCCAATTGGCATCTATCATGGTTCAAGACATTTCTCATGATGAACTTTGATCTTGGGCCATTGAGATTGGCTCCTTCCGTCTGAAATTAGCATTGGTTCCCTTCTAAAAATTGGTGTGCAGACGGTTGGCTTTTGTGCATTGGCAACCCGGGGTTCCGCTCCTTCGTCGCTTTACCCCGGGCTACCAATATGCCACCGCTAACGCGGCTGGATTGGTGAAAAAGCAACATTGTGGTTCAAAACATGCGGTTCGTTTTTTTCATTGCCGTCTGCTTTAGCTGACGGGCCGGGTAAATGAAAATAGAACAGGGCTTTAGCCAAAATCTATATTAGACTAAAAACAAAATTTCACACAAAGACCGAAAAGTTCTGAATTCTTTGCGGCCTTTGCGTGAGATATATTTTTCAACCTCTGGTCTTATAATGTAATCGGAATCCCCTTGTAAAAATCCAGGATCTTAGATCTGAATATAAACTCATACTTGGCGCGAAGCAGGTCGGAAGAGGCCTTTAACAGATTGGTTTTGGCCAAATTGTAATCCACAGCATTGACCATTCCCACATTAAATTTCTCCTCAGAATAACGGAACGCCTCCTGCATGGATGTTACCGCCTTTTCGGTTGATTTGAAACGGTTGAAGGAAGTTATAGCAGTGGTCTGAGCAGTTTCAATCTCCTGCCTTAACACTTTTTTGGTTCCTTCCAGGTCAAGCTGCGTATTCAACATCTGGATTTTCGCGTTATCAACCTGCAATTTGGTGAAAAAACGGTTGAAGATCGGAATATTCATCTGCAATCCCAAACCTTTTCGCTGATTGTTACTGAGCTGATCGCCGAAACTGATGCTGGTTCCCTTTGTATCTTTGTACTTATTGTTGTAGTTGTTGTAATAGTTGGCATAAAACGACAAAGTCGGGTAGAATACGCCTTGCGCCATCTTGAGCTGCATTTCGGTACTCTGATACCGGTATTCGGCTCCCCTTATCTCAGGTCTTTGTTTTACAGCTGTAAGGTAAACATCTTGTGAAGCGGTCACGGATGACTGCGCACCAACCTCCGGCAATATGGGAATTTCCACATCAAACTTGTCGGTAAAGACTATCTCAAGCATCTGTGCCAATTTCAATTTTGCAATCTGAAGCTGGTTTTTGGCATCTACAATGTTCAGCTCTTCCCTGGCTGCCTGTGCCTCAATTTCAAGAAGGGCGCCACTTGCCAGACTACCGGCATTCACTTTTTCCTGGGATTGTTTCAACTGTTGATTGGTAATCAGAATCTGATCTTCCGATACTTTCACCAGCTCTTTCGCGAAAAGTATTTCGAGAAAGGTGGAGGCAATATTGAGCGACAGGTCATCTTTAGCCTTGGCCAGATCTTCAAAACTTGCCTTCAGGTCAAACTCTGTTTTCTTGATGGCATTGTTCATCTGCATCCCCTGGTAGATGGTTAGCTGCGTACCCAATCCAAAATCTGTCTGCGACGAATTGACATTCTCATAGGTATTCAGATAGGTGAGTGACCGGCCGTAATTTAGATTCTGGGATATCTGCCCATTCAGATTTGGCAATCTGGAGTTCTTTTTCTCCTTGAGCATATTCAGTTGGTACTGGGTATTCAATGTGCTCTGCTTGATCTGGATATTGTTGTCGTGGGCATAGTTGATGCACTTATCCAGCGTCCACAACTCCTGTGCATGCAGTGAAGCAAAGAGCGCCAACAGCAGCAGATATGCCAGGGTGAAAATTGTTCGTATCATGACGTTAAAATTTTATACTAAGTTACCGCTTTTGGTTGTTAATCACGAAGATCTACTTCTTTTCTTCCGGTTTTTTCTTCGGATCGATCAAGTTGCCTTTGATTTTATCCTCTTTCTTAAGTCCGGATACAATCTCTATGTTGATACCATCAGACAATCCAGTCTTCACAAAACGCTTCTCGTACTGATCTTTGGATTTTTCAATCTCAACGAATGCGGTATCATGAGCAAATTTCAACAATCCTTCAGGAATGGTCAGGACACTATCCCGGCGGTCCAGAACGATATTGGCATTCGCACTGTAGCCGGAACGGATAAACTGATCTTTCTTCAGCAATACGTCTGCTTTGATCTCAAACTGGATAGCGCCATTTTCAACTTTCCCTTTCGGAGCAATGTATTTGAGAATTGCGTTGAATTTTTGATTATCGATGGCGCCTATGGTGAGCTCAATGTTCATTCCCTCCTTAATTTTACCTACTTCTGTCTCATCCACTTTCCCAAGAAAAATCATGTCGTTCATGTCGGCAACAATGGCAATGGTTGTTCCTGCATTGAAGGTATTGGCCTGGATAACAGAAAAACCCTCTTTTACCGGCACATCAAGTACCATTCCGTCGATGGTCGAGCGGATCAGGGTATTTGTCGTCTTGGCTGAACTCTTCGTAACCCCTTTTCGGATTAGTTCCAGGTTATTTTCAGCAGCTTCAACCTCTTCGTGGGCAGAGTTGTAGGCTAGTCTAACTTTTTGATACTCTTCTTTGGAGATTACCTTTTTCTCGAACAGCGTCGTCTGGCGTTCGTAGTCTATTTTGGCATCCTCGTAATTGAGTTGTGATCTCTTCACGCGAGATTCGGCATTGTTAAGGATGACCATATCAGGTATGATGTTGATCTGGGCAATCACGTCGTTTTTGTGAACCATCTGACCAGCCTCGAGGTACACCTTCTCAATGATGCCGGATACCTGCGGTTTGATTTCAATCTCTTGCCTTGGCTGTACAGTTCCTGTCGCAACCGTTTTCTTGATGATGTTGTTGATTGACCCGCTCTTTATTTCGAATTGATCAGGTTTCTTCTGCGATTTTTTGTATAAAAACACCAGCGTTCCAACGAACAGGATGGCTATTAAACTAAGTCCGAAAATTTTCAAAAATTTTTTCATGGCAACCTTTGATTTTATTTTTATTCGATCTATTTATGTTGTTTTCTATTTTTATTTGCTCTTTTTTAATCATAACACCTTCGTGGCTAAAAACCTTGGAGTCGAACTCACCCACTCTCCCCGTCCCCAAGTCTCCCCCTCCATTTTTCACTCCTCCCTCAGCGCCTCAATCGGCTTGATCATCAGCGCCCTTTTAGCCGGGATGGAGCCTGCAAATAATCCGGCAAGTACCAGGATGATCAACGCGGCAACAGCCACGGTGATGTTGACTTCAGGGTGCTGAAAAAATACTTCGTTACCGGTTTTTGGCTGGTTTTCAATCACCTTATTGACCAACTCCAGCAGTGCAACCCCCAAAGAGAGTCCTGTGTAACCTGCAATAGTTGTAAGGGCAACACTCTCAAGCATAATCTGCGTAATAATGGTACGGGGTGAAGCGCCCAAAGCCCGCTGAACACCGATCTCTTTGGTCCGCTCTTTCACAATGACCAGCATAATGTTGCTAACGCCGATTACACCGGCCATCAACGTTCCAATACCAACAATCCAGGTCAATATCCCGATCGCGATAAAAAGGCCGTTCATCTGTTGGAACTCTTTCTCAATATTGACACTGTTTAATGCCTGAACGTCAGTTGGAGCTATGGAGTGACGCATCTTAATGATGTTTTTGACCTTCTCCTCAACCACACTGACCGGTACACCCTTTTTAGAGGTTACAGCCAGAAAGTGGACCATGTTTCCCATGTTGTAGGTCTGTTGCATGGTGGTAAAAGGGAGAAAGATCGACTCTTCCGCCCTGCCATTGATGTTGATCCTTGTTTCGGGACGGATAACGCCAACGACCTGGTAATAGACCCCCGAAATTTTAAGATAGTCACCCAATGGGTTCTCTTTCGCATCAAACATCTGCTCGAAAACTTTCTCGCCTATCACACAGACCTTACGTTTGTCGCGGATATCCATGCCGTTGATCCATCTTCCCTGAAGAACAGTGTAGGGATCAATCTTGATGTATTCGGGATAATCCCCTTTGACATTGTATGCGCCAGTTTTTAATCCATGAATTGTATTTGGCCCACCGTTCATTCTGGATCCAAAATTTTTTGGGGAGATATATTCAACTTCAGGCACATTGGCTAAAACATAGGCAAGATCATCCGAATCCATGTTCCATTGCCTGCCTCGTTTAAAACCCTTGTAAGGCTCCCCGGTTTGCTGCGACCACATAAAACAGGAGTTGGTGGCAAACTTAGCAACCCCTTCCACGATACCATTTTTTAATCCATTGCTGGCTCCGGCCATCACAATCAGCATGAAGATACCCCAAAATACCCCGAAGGCAGTGAGGAGGCTCCTGACTTTGTTCTTAGCCAGCGCATACCAAATTTCATTCCATCTGTCGAGATCAAACATTTATCGGAATTTGAAGTGTTCTACTTTATTTGATTCTTATATTTTAAACAGGCTGTTGGCGGTTAGCTATTAGCTGTTTGATTCTATTCATCGCGCAGGGCCTCAATTGGAGTTACACTTGCTGCTCTTTTTGAAGGAAAATATCCTGCAAGAGCTCCGGATAAGATCAGTATCAAGGTAGCTGAAACGGCAGTTTTAAAATCGACCGTTGGATTTTTGAAGAAAACATTATCCGCTCCACCTGCCCCGGTAGCCTGCTCCAGGCCAAAGTTGATCAACTCCATCAATCCAACGCCCATGACCAATCCAATATAACCGGCTACTGTAGTTATCAAAACGGATTCAAGCAGTACCAAACTGATAACTGAAAACGGGGTGGCCCCAATGGCCTTTCTGATGCCAATCTCTTTGGTCCTTTCCTTGACCAAAATAAGCATGATGTTACTGACACCCACAATACCAGCAATCAGGGTTCCTATACCGATGATCCAGACAAAAAGATTGATCGCCTGAAAGATCTTCATCGTACGAATATATTCTGTCAACATATTGAAAGAACCCATGGCCCTTTTGTCCTTGGGATCAAAATCGTGCCTGCTGGCCATGTCAAGACGTACCTTTTCATTAATGGCTTCAGCTTCTTCAACCGTCTGAACCATTTTGGATGTAACGGTAAAAGTATGCACCCTGTCCCCTCCATTGAAAATCCTTTGAGCCGTTGAAAAGGGCATATATGCTGACCTGTTATTATCCTGATTTCTTTTCTTTGACTCGGAAACACCGATTACGCTGAAAGGTACTCCGCCAATTTTAATGTACTTCCCGATAGGATCTTCCTCCTTGAAAAGCGCTTTACGGATCTCATCGCCAATAATCACTACTTTGCGAAACTGCTGCATATCCAGATCGTTGATAAACCTTCCCGTTTTAATATTGATGTTCTCCATCTCTTTCAGGGAGGGATAGCAGGTGCTGGTTTCAAAGGAGCCATACTCTTTCCCGTAGGAATACAAGATGTCGTTTGGGAG
>JAVHPO010000069.1:0-1136 GCA_036170635.1 Prolixibacteraceae bacterium
ATCCCTAGGCTTATTAACCCCTCTCATCTATCTACAAGGAGTCACATCATGGCCCGCAGGCCAGAGCAATGCTCCGCTGAAAGTAGCGTGGGCATTCAATCCCAGGTTTTGAGAGGCCCTGGCGGCATACAGCAGTTGCTGAACCGCCCAGGCTGTTCTTGCCTTTGAATTGCCATGAAATTCTTCGGGCGCAAAGCCATCAAACATTGCATCATAAGCGGGATTTACCGCCACTAATTGTCCCTGCAGGTGCGAAGAAAGTTCGGTGATTTCCAACCCGGCATCCTGAACGGCGCCTTTGATTTCATCCGAATAGGTTTTGCTTTCAGCGGCTTTCTTCAGGTCAATGAACCGTGCATCCCATGAAGGGATTTGAACACCGGTGAATCCTTTCCCTTTCGCCCATTTGCATATTGCCGGCAGCGAATTGAAAGGAGCAGTATCGCCTGCGAATTGCGCCAAGAATATGCCGGGGCCTTTTATTGTTTGCATTTTATTATAATTGATAATTTTTTAATTGATAATTGAAAATGTTTTTGCAATACCATTTGTGAAGAAATGTTGTTGCGTTTGAATATTGATAATTGAAATTTTTTCCTGAAAAATATTCATTGATTCATCATTGAACATTGTAATAAACAACTACTATTAGGTATATATTCAGCAGCAGGAAACGGGAATATTATCAGTTAAAAAATTATCAATTACCCATTCGAATCCTACATCACGTACTCCGTCCACTTCTTATCCGATTGTGCTGATGCAACCACATTATCAATGAAGGCCATTCCTCTTACGCCTTCATCTACCGATGGAAAAT
The DNA here is from genome assembly GCA_036170635.1 of Prolixibacteraceae bacterium. GTDB lineage: Bacteria > Bacteroidota > Bacteroidia > Bacteroidales > Prolixibacteraceae > CAINVV01. The sequence goes on from JAVHPO010000069.1 coordinate 821, forward strand.
CCAGGGCTTCTTTTGGTGGCGTAACGCCATTCATTTTCGCGGTTAAAGTAGTGGCGAAATTTTTATAAATATTGGCGAATGCTTCAAGGTACCCTTCGGGATGCCCGCCCGGTGTGCGGCAATTACTGGTAGCATACGAAGATAACCTCTCTCCATAATTCGCGCCAGCACGAAGTATCTGAGCAGGCGCATCAAGCCATTTTACGATCAGTGTATTTGGTTCCATTTGCGCCCATTCAATTCCGCCTTTTTCTCCATACACCCTTATCTTCAAAGCGTTCTCTTCACCGGCTGCTACCTGCGATGCCATCAGCAC
>JAVHPO010000070.1:0-5635 GCA_036170635.1 Prolixibacteraceae bacterium
GATAAGTTGTCAGTTGTTTGTGACGATTAAGTGTGCCTAAGAAACATGGAATGAGCTTCGATATGTTTTGTGTATGCTGTTTTCAAGACTTCGTCCGTCAGATGACGGCGTAAGCTTATTCAAATGTTGGGGGACTGTAAAGTACAAACTTGCGGATGAACTTAATGAAAAAAAGAAAGTGGAATCTGAATTATAGCACCTATAGGACACCCTCCCCAGGAAATAATCCCCTCTGTTTGAAACTGACATGCACCCTTGACAGAATCCGCCTGGCTCAATATTCTGGGCTTGTAATATCTAATTTCTCCATAAATTAAGATAGTTTTGCGGTCAAAATATTAGCCTACGAATCATGAAAAGTATCGCCTCTGTTGGATTACTGATCCTCTCCAACACCTTTATGACCTTTGCCTGGTACGGCCATTTAAAATTCAAGGAGGTCAAATGGTTTGATGCCCTTGGCCTTTTTGCCATTGTATTGATTAGTTGGGGTATCGCGTTTTTTGAATATTGTTTCCAGGTGCCCGCTAATCGGATAGGTTTTGACGGAAACGGCGGACCATTTTCGTTGGTTCAGCTGAAAGTTATCCAGGAGGTGGTCTCGCTGACCGTTTTTGTGGTGTTCACCTTGTTGGTATTCAAAAATGAGACCTTTAAACTCAACCACCTGATTGGGTTTGGTTTTCTCATTTTAGCAGTTTATTTTATATTCAAACCAGAATAAATAAAATGTGAAAATTGGAAAATATGGAATCTCCGCATCTTTCAAAACCCTACCCCTTCCGTCCGGAATAAGTTATCGCTTTTTTTTGAATGCTACCTGGATACCCCTTGTTTGTAACGAGGGGTAAGCTGTCATTCGTTTGTAACGATTAAGTGTGCCAAAAATCACAAAACCTGTTTCGAAATTTTTTTGGTGTGTAGTATTCAAGACTTCGTACGCGAGGCTTCTGTGTAAGCCCAGGAGAACGCTTTGGGGACCATACAGTATAATCTGGCAGAGAAATTGCAATTTTAATCAATTTCGTGTACTTTTGATTTAAAATTCATGATATGATAATTGAAAGGACGAGTAGTCAAATTGTAATAAAGGTTTCGCCAAGAATTGATGCATTGGGTTTTCAGCGAATTATGGATTATCTTGATTACTTGGAGATAACATCAAAAAGCAAAGCGACACAAGATAATGCGAATAAACTTGCGGATGAACTTAATGAAAATTGGTGGACTAAAAACCGGAAGCGATTCATAAAGTGAGTATTTTTGTTGAAAATGAATATATCATGACAAACGTTGAATTGAAGAATTTCTTAATACATAGGATCGCAGCGATTGAGGATAAATCATTCCTCACGGCAATTAAGACAATAATTAAAACTAAAACAGAAACGTCCATTTATCAGACAACTGCGGAACAACGTGTTAAAATTTCGGAAGGAAGAGACCAAATAGCTAAAGGGAATAGCATTAGTAATGAACAGGTTGAAGCGGATATTGACATATGGTTGCGCGAAAAATAAAATGGTCGCTTAGAGCAAAACTTGATCTTCTTGAGCTCCTTGATTTTTACTACAAACGAAATGGCACGAAAACATATAGTAAAAAACTCAACACTAAATTGCGTACTTCAATTAGGTTGTTAGAGAAACAGAATGACCTTGGAGTTCAGTCTGATATTTCAAATGTCAAAAATTTAATAGAAGGTGATTACAATATCTTCTATGAAATAACGCCAACTACAATTGATATTATCGCAATTTGGGACAATAGGCAGAATCCAATAAATATACACAAGAAATAAAAGCCCCCGCTGATAGTACTGATTTGCAATTCATGCCCTTCCGGTTGCCATTAAATCCCGGAGGGATTTGCCCTCAACAGGATCTCCGGTTTCCTTTTTCCTTTCACCGTTTCACATCACCACTTTTTACTCCGTGTAACTCCGTGCTGCTCAGTGTAACTCTGTGTAACAAAAAAACTTACAGCAGATTAATTATCAGCTTGGGTAGAAATCCCAGCACAATCATCAGTACCGTACACAGAATGATGTTGAACTTGAAATTGATGCTCGATTCAATTTTGTGTTGTGGCTCTCCTTCCGAGAAATAACTTGCCAGAATTGGCTTGAAATAATAATAAATACTGATCATGGAACCGATGATCGCTACCACCACCAACCAGGTGTAACCACCTTCGGCAACCAACACAAAAAGATTGTATTTGGCCATAAATCCGGCCAATGGGGGAATTCCGGCCAGCGACATCATGGCAATGGCCATGGCAAAAGCCTCTACCGGATTATTCTTAGCCAATCCCCGGAAGGCAGGAATGAAGAAAGTGCCCCTCTCCTCCCTGATCAGCATTAAAACGGCAAAAGCGGTAATGGTGGCAATGACATAGGAGAGCACAAAAAAGAGTAAAACACCTGGTGCTTTTGGCCCCAAAACGATCATCGCCATCAGCAGGTACCCCGATTGCGCAACTCCCGAATAGGCAAACATACGTTTCAGGTTATCCTGGTAGACGGCGGAGAGGTTTCCAATGATAATCGTCGCAACCGATAAGACTGTCAAAGTTGCTACCAGCTCTGTGTGCAGCGAAATAAATGCGATGGAGATCAGTCGGTAAAAGGCCGCGACACTGGCTACTTTCCCGGCTGTGGTCATGAAAGCCGTGATCAGGGTAGGTGATCCGGTATAGACATCGGGCGACCAGAAATGGAATGGAACTGCGGCAATTTTGAAAGACATTCCAATAAATATCAGCAGCATACCTGCAATAAATAACATTGGAACTGTTCCTTTGCATGAGACAACGTAGGCGTTGATAGCCTCCAGGTTAAAAGAGCCTGAAGCGCCATAAACCAATGCAATGCCAAACAGCAGAAATCCTGTAGCAAATGATCCGGTCAGGAAATATTTCATGGCAGCCTCGTTGGAGGCAATGTCGAATTTCTTGCTTCCAGCCAATACATAAAAGGAGATGGAAAGTGTTTCAAGTCCAATGAAAAAGAGGATCAGGTTGCCGAAAGAGGCCATCACTATGCCACCGATTAAGGCAAAAAGGATCAATGCATAAACATCTTCCAAAGGTCGCTCAACCCCTTTGTAATAGATATTGGCAAACATAAAGATCAAAATACCGATCAGAATCAAAATGGCGCTGAAGGCGATGCTGAAGTTATCGGCGATGAACATTTCGTTGAAGTAGTGGACGGAAGTGTTCCACTGACTGATATTCAATATCATGGTAATAACAAGACCAACAAAAAGCAGTGGCAGCAAAACTTTTTTCATTTTTCGTACCCCGAAAAACATCACCAAAACTGCCAATATGGTAAGTGCTACAATTGCTTGCATGAGAATTATTTAGACGTTTTTTTTACCACGAAGGATCCAAAGGAAAACACGAAGGAATCAAAGGGTCGATTTTCTCTTGACAGAAGATTCATCCTTTCCAATTTTACTTTGTGTATCCCTTTGTGCATTCCTTTGAGCCCTTTGTGGTTAAATATTATTTATACTCCTAAAATACTTTTTACTGCCGGTTCTGCTATGCCTAAGAACATGTGCGGATAGATTCCAATCCAGAGGATTATTACCACGATTGGAACCAAAACTACCATCTCCTGCCGGGTTAGATCAGTAAATCCTGCAGTTGCCTCTGTAACCTCTCCGTACATAGTCCGCTGGTACATCCAAAGCATGTAAACAGCGCCCAGGATGATGGTCAATCCGGCTACGGCAGCCAGGTAAACATTGTATTCAAAAACACCCAGCAGCAATAAAAATTCGCCAATGAAACTATTTGTTAAAGGCAATGAAATACTGCCAAGAAGGATGATCATAAAAAATGCCGCAAATACAGGCGCTTTGGAAGCAATGCCTCCCAGAGATGCAATCTCACCTGTTTTCGTACGACGAACGATAATTTCGTAGCAGAAAAACAGTCCAACAATATTGACCCCATGCGAAATCATCTGCAGCATGGATCCTTCCAGTCCGTTGACGGTCCTGGAAAAGACTCCGGCAGCGATCAGTCCGACATGGGCCAGCGACGAATAGGCGATCAACCTCTTCAACTCTTTCTGGCGTATTGCGATAACGGAAGCATAAACAATACCAATTACCGACAGAACAATGGCATACAATGCGTAATCATTAAGTGCTGCGGGAAAAAGTGGCAGAACGAAACGGAGCAATCCATATACCCCCATTTTCAGCATGATGCCGGCCAACAGCATGGTTCCCTGGGTCGGAGCAGTAAAGTAAAGGTCTGGCTGCCATGTATGAAATGGGAAAATCGGCATTTTAATAGCAAAAGTCGCAAAAAATGCCAGGAAGAGCCATTTTTGAGCTGCAGGATCCAGTACTACCTTGTTAAAGTCGGCGAACGCGAAAGAGTGCTCTCCCGGCGTTTGAACATAAAGAAATACAATGGCGACCAGCATCAAAAAACCACCCACCAATGTGTACATAAAAAACTTAAAGGTAATGTTGCGGGCATTCAGACCACCCCATAAAATTGAAATGAAAAAGATCGGGATAAGCGCAATCTCCCAAAAGATGTAGAACAACAGGATATCGGTTGTTGTGAAAACACCGATCAAAGCCATCTCCATCATGAGAATCAAAGCGTAGAAAGTACTTCGCCTCTCAACACCGCTTCCAAAACCACTGTAAATGATGATTGGAACCAGAAAAGTGGTTAACAGCACAAGAAGCATGCTTAAACCATCCATTCCGATCGTAAATTCGATGCCCAATGAGTGGAAAATATCCGGATGAAACAACGGATAGCCAGCTGGATTCGAGAAATATTTAAGCAATACCAAAACCCCGACCGCAAAAGTGAGCAACGAAGCGGAAAGTGCTATTTTTTTGCCCAACACGGGTTGATCCTTCATTGCGAAAAGTAGTAAGGAGAAGATCAGCGGCAGTGAGATGAGTAATCCTATTAACATGGTTATTTATTAAACAGATTAAAGAATAAGATCAGGATAATGCTGATGACCATGTAAAAAAGATAGGCGCCTACATTTCCTGTTTGCATGTAACGAATGTTCCGCCCGATCCAAACAACGAAAACACCCGTTTGGTTGACAAATCTGTCAATTAGCTTAACTTCAATCACATCATGAAAGAAGGAGGATAAATTTGCCACCGGTTTCTGGATCATCTGCTGGTACAACTCGTCGACATAGAATTTCCGGTAAGCCAGATTTGCGACAAATGATCTTTCCGGTTCATCCTGCGCAATGGACCGGTTTTTGACAAAACGTGACCAAGCCAGATAGATCAGTCCCAGAATGAGTAACAACGGAATGATCATCAGCCAGAGTTCTGTTTGTCCTTCCGATGCTGCTTTCCCATGTTTCAAAAGAGATTCTGATGCAGAGAAATTAGATGCCAAAAATGACTGAATTCTGTCCTCTCCGCCAAATATATGCGGGATACCCAACAGTCCGCCGACAACAGCTAAAACAGCCAAAATACCCAATGGAATCGTCATGCTTTTGGGTGATTCGTGAACAGGATGTTTTGGATTTTCAACCACAGCTGCCTTGCCCCAAAATACGACATACAAAAGCCGGAACATATATATTACAGTCATCAGGGCAGCTATGACAGACAAA
>JAVHPO010000071.1:0-5592 GCA_036170635.1 Prolixibacteraceae bacterium
CCAGGACAGCCACATTTTGAATTCTGTTGGTATTTGTCATTGTGGTGATTGTTTGTCGGGTTCGTTCCAGTTTGGTTTCCTTTTTTCTAAAAATGCAGTCATTCCTTCTTTCCCTTGTTCGGAAAACTGTTTCGAAAACTCTTTTATTTCGAAGAGGCCACCCTTTTCAATGCCATTCAACTGGCCAAAATTGACCGCTTTTTTCACGGACGAAATGGCCATCGGGCCTTTTTGGCAGATGAGCTGAGCTACTTCAAGCGTCTTGTCCATTAGTTCTTCGGAAGAAACCACCATTTGAACCAGATGATTTTGTTTGGCTTCCATCGCTTCAACCATTTGGGCGGTAAACACCATGTATTTTGCAAAACCTGTCCCAACAGCACGGGGTAAGCGCTGAGTTCCGTTGAATCCGGGGATCAGACCCAGGTTCACCTCAGGAGCACTGAATTTAGCTTTATCGGAAGCGATAATAAAATCGCATGCCAAAGCCAGCTCTAATCCGCCGCCAAGGGCAAACCCGTTTACGGCGGCAATAATCGGAATTCTAAAGTTCTCGATGCGGTTAAAAGTATCATGGCCGGTCTGCGAAAACAAGAGTGCATCGGCAGGAGATTTTTTCTCCATTTCAGCAATATCAGCGCCTGCTACAAATGCTTTCCCTTCTCCTGTTAAAACAACAACTCTGATGTCGTTGTCTGCTTCCAATTCATCCAGCACCAGATTAAGATCAATGAAAACCTGCGTGTTCAGGGCATTTAAAGATTGTGGTCTGGAAAAAGTGACAATGACTATTTGATTGTTTTTGATCAGTTGGAGCGTTTCCATAAACAATAAAATATTTGTATGTGAATGACAAATCACCTAAATGTTAAGGTCATTGTAAATTTGTATCTAAAAGTAACAAAATATCAGGAAGTCACAGACATGAGTTACTAAATCGCTGACTTAAATTTTTATTCTGTTAGTTGTCTGTCAAGCATCGATGGGATTCATGACCATTGAAATAAGCGCTGTCGGTTCAAGTCGTCACTTTTTGAGTTTAAGTTACTTCGATAAAATCCAACGATCTGTCTATAAAATAGTTCAACTGGTCTATTGTATTTGTGGCACCAGAGAACCGATGTTACTTTTGAGTACAATTAAAAACAAAAGCAACATTTAAAAATACAAGATTATGAAAGCAACAAATTTTTTCAAAGGGTTATCACTTTTCGTTATTGGAATGGTCGTCATGTTAGGGATTGAAGCAAATGCAAGGCATCATCACTTCAATCATCAGGATGGAGTCAGAAAAAGCACGACAATTGAAGTCGGAGCTCCGCTGACAGTTAAGGAACTTGAACATCTTGGATTAAATTAAACAGGTGGTAAGCATAAAAAAGGAGGCTGTTGTCTCCTTTTTTTATGTCTTCTTGTCAGATATTTTTTTACATGGAATCAAAAATGTGTGAATTCTGTAATTTTTTCCCAGAATTGTGTAACATTTTACAGGATAGTTGATTGTAATTTTTGGTTTTTTTAAATCAAATAGCAATGAACATTTTATTGGTTTATCCGCAGTATCCAGATTCGTTTTGGAGCTTTAAGCATGCTATGCGTTTTATTTCAAAAAAAGCCACAGTTCCTCCATTGGGATTGATTACCATAGCGGCAATGCTTCCAAAAGAATGGCAAAAAAAAGTAGTCGACATGAACGTTTCCGCACTTAAACCGGGCGATATACTTTGGTCTGATTATGTTTTTATCAGTGCGATGTCCATTCAAAAGGAATCAGTGAAGGAGGTTATTAGAGAGTGTTTGAAATATAATACAAAGATGGTAGCAGGCGGCCCACTCTTTACGCAGGATTATGACAATTATCCCCAGATTGATCATTTTATTCTAAACGAAGCCGAGATTACTCTTCCTCCATTTCTGCGGGATTTGGCCTCCGGAAATTCCCCGGAAAGAATTTACAGGACAGACGAATTTGCAGATTTATCCGCAACTCCAGTTCCTGATTACAGTTTACTTTCAAGGAAAGACTATGTCGTTATGAACATTCAGGTAACGAGAGGATGCCCGTTCTCCTGCGATTTTTGTGAGATAACTACGTTGCTGGGTCATAAGGTGCGAATGAAAAGAACAAGCCAGATTTTAGAGGAACTGGAATCACTTTATAACCTAAACTGGCGCGGTCCGGTTCTGGTCGTGGATGATAATTTTATAGGAAACAAACATGAAATCAAAACGAACCTGCTTCCGGCAATGTTGGTATGGATGAAAAATCACCGGTTTCCGTTCACATTTGAAACACAGACTTCCATTAACCTGGCAGATGATGATGAATTGTTATCGATGATGGTTGCCACAGGATTTACCTCTACTTTCATTGGGATTGAAACTCCTGATGAATTGTCCCTGCAGGATTGCAACAAAGGTCAGAATAAAAACAGGGATTTGCTTAAGTGCGTGAAAAAAATTCAAAATGCAGGGATGTCGGTATCTGGAGGGTTTATTGTTGGTTTCGACAGTGATACCTCCACTGTTTTTCAAAAGCAACTTGATTTTATTCAGCAAAGTGGGATTGTATCTGCGATGGTTGGCATTTTACATGCCCCTAAAAACACAACGCTTTATAAACGCATGGTAGGAGAGGACCGGATCCTCAAAGAATCGAGCGGCAATAATACAGACGCATCCATCAATTTTATCCCTAAAATGAACCCTAAAGATCTCCTTGACGGATACAACGGATTAATACGTAATATCTATTCAATAAAACCCTATTACCAAAGGGTAAGAAAGTTTTTGCAAAATTATCAGCAACTATATGCAATTAAAAGGAGGGTAAGATTTTCATTGTTCAAAAGTTTATTTAAAACTGTTTACATCATTGGCATTGCGAACAAAGGAAGAGGTGAATTTTGGAAGTTGATGTTGTGGACCCTTTTCAGGAAACCTCTTTTAATAAAAGAAGCCATTCAGTTTGCTGTCTATGGTTATCACTTTAGAACAGTATATGGGTTAAGAAAATAAATTAATCTTCAACCATGCCTTTCCTGATTAGTTATGATCACTTTAGCTAAACTTTTTAGGACTTGATATGTCGTATTTCGCATGCAGATTAAAATGTATGAACTTTAAGTTAAAATATTTGGAGTTAATAAATATAGTCAGTCCTGCTCCTTTTATTCCATCCATTACACCTTCCCTGCAACGTTCGGCAAATTCCGTCTCACTGTAAAGGACAACCCTCAGCTTAAAATGAGGGATGGATTGGACTATTCCGCTTTTGGTTGGCTTAAATACAGCTGTTTGTGGGTTTTGCTTTTCTCCGGTAGATGGTGTTGTTTTTGCTTCTTCGTTTGATTTGGCCTGATTTTTAATTATTTCTGAAAGGTTCTCAGTTAATTGCCATGATTTGCCAAGTGAAGCGAGAACCTCATTGTTTATTCTCAGCTCTTCGGGTATTACATTTTCAATTCTGAATTCAGATGGGCTTTTGCCTTTTAATATTTGCGCTGCCAGGTCGGCTGTGTATACCCCAACAGTGTGGTAGTTTGCACCAATACCAAAAAGCGCTCCATTCCCCGTATCAACTGGATCGTTTGTAAAAACAGGTATCCCTGATTGTTTGGCCAGATTGATAATCATTCCCGCAGAAGACATGGCAACTGTGTCGCCTCCGATCCAGACAGCTTCTATTCCTTTTGACATCAGGGATCGGGCAGCTTCGGAAACCTCAGAGGTATTGGTTGCAATGGCCTCTATCAAGCTAATTCCCAATTCACTGCAAATCTTTCTGGCTTGATTAAGGCATGCCTCGGAACACTGCTCACCCGGATTCCAAACGACCCCAACTTTTTTTATCGCCGGCTGGAGTTCCAGCAGAACCTGAAAAGCTCTCTTTACCGGCTGGAAGGTTCCAATACCGGTCATGTAGGGTGGATGATGACCGGGTTCATCTCCTGTAATACCCACACCAGTTCCGTAAGGATCGGTCACGGCTCCAAAAACGTGCAATTTTCCGGTATCTGGTTGGCTTTGGCAAAGGTTTGCAGCGAGAGTGTACTTGAAGTAATGACCAGTTCATAGGGGCCATTTACGATTTCACGGGCAATGGTATTTGCGGTAGCAAGATCGCCTTGCGGATTGAAAATTCTGATATTTTGCTTGTCGGGAGCTACGAATCCAAGTTCCTGCAACCTGTCGGTTATCCCAGCCACACGATTATCGAGCAAAGGGGTCGTCCTGATCTGCATAATTGCTATTGAGGGGAAACGATCTTGATCGATATCTTTTTCTTCCTTTTCTTTGTTCCAAATCTGACAGTAACAAAAGCAGGGATGCTCCGAGTATCAGAAGAACCGCCAGCCATAGGTCTTTGATCAGGTTTACCATTCTGGAATGTTTAATGGCTGAAAGTAATCATTTTAACTATTTTTTGATCAATCTTATCACCTTTTTGGAAATGAATTTCTCCTTTTTTTGTTTCAGGCTGTCGGAGATCTCAAGTTTACACTTAAATCGTATGAATTATTTTTTATTCATCAGAGAGTTTATGTATATTTGAGCAACTAAAAGACTAACAATGAGGTCCTATTCTTTCACCGTTGCTTGCGGTATCCTGGGGATACTGTTGTCTGTCGTATTCAGTTGTAAAAAGGATACACCAAAATCATTGCCTACATTAACTGCCTATGCAGTTTCGTCTGTCACAGTTAACTCCGCAACAGCGGGTGGGGAAGTGACCTCAGATGGAGGTGAACCTGTTACGGCACGAGGAGTTTGCTGGAGTACTAGCAATACAACACCAACCATAACAGATAGTAAAACAACCGATGGATTTGGTCTGGGAGCCTTTACCAGTGAAATTACCGGACTTGAATCAAATACAACCTATTACATCAGAGCTTATGCCACGAACCTTGTTGGAACAGCATATTATAGTCAGGCCAATTTCAAAACGCTTGGAATAGCGGCCTCCATCACAACAACGATTCCAATCACTGCAATCACGGCCAACACTGCTTCCGGTGGAGGTACTATTTCCTCCATTGGCAGTACTTCCGTCACGGCCAGGGGTGTATGTTGGAGCAGTGCAGCCAATCCAACCACAGCAGGAAGCAAAACTTCAGATGGTACCGGTACCGGTAGTTTCACGAGTTCCATTTCGGGATTGACTCCCGGAGCAACATATCATGTAAGGGCCTACGCGATAAATAGTACAGGTACATCCTACGGTGAAGATGTCTCTTTTACTACTTTGCCTGTCAATGCGAACCTGACAACCACTGCAGTAACTGCAATTACCACAACTTCCGCTTCAAGCGGTGGAAATTTGGTCAGTGATGGCGGATCTCCCGTGATTGCCAGAGGAATCTGCTGGAGCACCACAACCAATCCGACCATTGCAAATACAAAGACAACAAATGGTTCAGGAACAGGCGGTTATGCAAGTGCCATTTCCGGATTAACACCAGGAACAACCTATTACGTTAAGGCTTATGCGACCAATAGTGCGGGTACGGCTTACGGAAACGAACTCACCTTCACCACAGTGTCTGTTCCGGCTACCCTTACTACCGCGGCAGTGACTGCTGCTACAAC
>JAVHPO010000072.1:0-4238 GCA_036170635.1 Prolixibacteraceae bacterium
GTTACCTTTTTGAGTGATTGCGGATATGCTTTGGCTGTGAGGTGGGTAGATTTTTGCGATGTCTGCTTGGCCGATTGCTGCATTTTTTTACCACTTTTCTGAACCAACGCCTTGGTTCCTTTGCGAGGAACTTGCGCGGTTTTGGCCTTTACAGCCGATAAAAGTGAATTGGATGGAAGCAGCATCGCACGAATAAATATTGTGCCGCAAAGATAACAAAAAGAGTTTCACCGGTAAATACCAACAACCATCCTTCTGATGCTACAATTGATCCTTCTAATCAATATCTTTGCGCAATGGAAAGAATAAATCAACCAGGGATCTATTTTGCACCCTTACAGGAATCAACGGATTTTATTTACCGGAAGGCTCATGCACACCATATTGGAGGCATTGACAAATATTTTTCGCCCTATTTGCTGGTTCAGAAAGATGGTGCCCTGAAGAAATCCCATTTGCGTGATACCGTCCCCGAAAACTGTACCGGTTATCAACTTGTACCGCAGATCATGGCTGGTAACAGCAATGATTTCATTTTTCTCGCCAAGCACCTGGCAGATCTTGGCTACCAGGAGATCAACTGGAACCTGGGATGTCCCTACCCCATGGTAACCGGTAAAGGGATGGGCTCAGGTCTGCTGCCATACCCGGAAAAAATCAGCGAAATACTCGATCAATCGTTGCCTCAGCTCAACTGCAGAATCTCAGTTAAACTTCGGTCCGGTTTAAACTCCCCGGAGGAGATCTTTCAAGTAATACCTGTATTGAACCAATACCCGCTGTCGGAGGTGATATTGCATCCAAGAATCGCCAAACAGCTCTACACAGGAACAGCTGACCACGAGCTGTTCGAAAAGGTTGCAACCTTGATTTCTCATCCACTTGTTTACAACGGGGATATCGGAACCTTGGAAGATTTTCAGGAGGCTGGCAAGAAATTTGAATCCGTAACCAATTGGATGATCGGCAGGGGAATGCTTAAAAATCCATTTTTGGCCATGGAAATTAAAGGAGTTCAACTTCCCGGCAGGGTTGAGAAAATTGAAGTGTTTGAACGATTTCATGGCGAAATTTTAAGCAACTACGCGACAATGCTGAGTGGCCACAGCCATCTGATTACCCGTATGACCAAATTTTGGGAGTACTTTTGTTTCCAGTTCCCCAACCCGCACAAAGCATTTAAAAGGGTGAAGAAGTCGGTCAATATGTCTAAATACGAGATTGCGGTAAGGGAAAATTTTAGCCAGTTGAGAGACGAGGAGTAGGTTTTTTCTTCAAGATCTGCGATAAATCTTGATTAGGACCAGCAGGACAACCAGAACATTTAGGACGCTAAGGCTTCTCTACAGGACCGGTTAATTTTCACATTTTCCTATTTCCCAATTTTCACATTAGCCCAGTCGTCCTAGTCATCCCAGTCGTCCCAGTCGTCTCCCAGTCTCCCCCTCTTTCTTCCTTAGTGCGCCAGCAGCCAGTTCTCCGCTGCATCCATCTCGACTTCGAGGGGTACAACCATTTCGACAGCATGTTCCATCTCCTCCTTGACAATTTTTTTCACTTTTTCGGTTTCCGATTTCAGCAGGTCGAAGTTCAATTCGTCGTGCACCTGAAGCATCATCTTCGAGGCAATCCGCTCTTCATCAAATCTCTTTTGAATCCTCACCATCGCCACTTTGATGATATCGGCAGCCGACCCCTGGATGGGTGCGTTGATGGCATTTCGCTCGGCAAATCCTCTTACGGCTGCATTTTCGGAGGTAATGTCCTTGAGGTAACGTCTCCTGCCCATGATGGTCTCGACATACCCTCTCTTGCGGGCCAGCAAAATCTGTTCATCCATGTACTGTTTTACCTGCGGAAAGTTGATAAAGTAATCATCGATCAGCTGTTTGGCTTCATTTCTTGGAATATTGAGCCGCTGGGCCAGTCCAAAAGGAGAGATGCCATAGATGATTCCAAAATTGGCCGTCTTGGCCTTCCTTCTCATGTCGGAAGTCACCTCCCCCAGCGGGATGTTGTAGATTTTGGCCGCCGTTGCCGCGTGGATGTCCTCGCCGTTGGCAAAGGCTTCGATCATCACTTTATCCCCCGACAAGGCCGCCATGATGCGCAGTTCAATCTGTGAGTAGTCGGCAGATAGAAACAGGTGGTCCGAATCCCGCGGAACAAATGCCTTGCGGATCTCCCTGCCATTCTCATCACGGATCGGGATGTTCTGAAGATTGGGATTGTTGGAGCTCAACCTTCCGGTTACGGCAACAGTCTGGTTGTAAGAGGTATGGATTCTGCCCGTTTTGGGATTGATCAATTTGGGCAAAGACTCGACATAGGTCGAAAGCAGTTTCTTCAATCCGCGGTGGTCCAGGATTTTAGCAATGATCGGATGACGGTCGAGCAGGGTGGTCAGCACCTCCTCGTTGGTTGAATATTGCTTGGTCTTGGTCTTTTTGGCCTTGGGATCGAGCAGCAACTTGTCAAAAAGAATGTGGCCAAGCTGTTTGGGGGAAGAGATGTTGAAAGACTCGCCTGCCATTTCAGTGATTTCAATTTCCAGCTGAATGATCTGCTCCCTCAGTATAACGGCGTACTGGTCAAGTGCCTGCACGTCAATTCTCATGCCCGAAAGCTCCATCTCAATGAGTACTTTCAAAAGCGGCATTTCAACCTCCTCGAAAAGCTTAGTAACATTTCCGTCGATCAATTCTTTCTCCAGCAGTGGCTTTAGCTGAAAGGTAAAGTCGGCATCCTCACAAGCATACTCCTTGATCGTTTGTAAATCGACAGAGCGCATGGACGTTTGATTCTTCCCGCTTCCGATCAATTCGCTGGTCGCAATTTTTTTGTACCCGAGGTAGATCTCGCTCAGGAAGTCGAGGTTGTGGCGCAATTCCGGCTGAATCAGGTAGTGTGCCACCATGGTGTCGAAGATCGGGCCATATAGCTTAATGCCGTACCCGGAAAGCACCAACGCGTCAAATTTGATGTTTTGGCCAACCTTGGTAATGGTTTCACTGTCGAAGAGCGGCTTAAATTCGGCCACAATCTGCCTCGCCTCCTTCTGATTGGAAGGAACGGGAATGTAATAGGCTTCTCCCTTTTTGAAACTGATCGAGATGCCTACCAGCTGATCCATCAGCGGGTCCAAACCGGTGGTCTCGGTATCAAAACAGAACTCTTTTTGTTTGAGAAGCTCACCGATTAAATGTGTCCGGGCCTCTTCGCCCTCCACCAGGTGGTAAGTATGCGGATAGGAGTGAATTTGTTCGAGATTCGAAAAAGGAGCAGTGATGCTCTCTTCGGCAAAATCAAAAAGCGAACCCTGCGGATTGACCGGTTTGGGCACCACCACCTCCGGTTTGGGCAATTTTGAAAGCATGTTGCGGAATTCGAGTTCAGAAAACAGCTCATTCAGCAACTGATGATCCGGCTCCTGCCTGACCAGTTCTTCGGGCTGGTGGTTCAAAGGGACATTCAGGATAATTTCGGCCAGTTTTCGCGAGAGTCGAACCTGCTCTTCGAAGTTGATCAGGCTCTCCTGCTGCTTGCCCTTTAATTGATCGATTGCAGCGTAAACACCGTCAATGTCTCCAAACTGTGCAATCAGTTGGGTGGCTCCCTTGGGCCCGATCCCAGGACAGCCCGGGATATTGTCGGACGAATCGCCCATCAATCCAAGCAGGTCGATTACCTGTTCTGGCCGGGAAATCTGGAAATTTTCGCAAACCTGTTCCACACCCCAAACCTCTATCTCATTGCCCATCCGCTTGGGCTTGTACATAAAGATATTGGGCGTTACCAGCTGGGCATAATCCTTGTCAGGGGTGACCATGAAAACTTTGAATTCCTCCTTTTCAGCCGTTTTTGCCATGGTGCCAATGACATCATCAGCTTCATATCCGATGCATTCGAGCGTTGGAATTCTGTAGGCATCAATCATCCTCCGGATGTATGGAATAGCTATTCTGATCGCCTCCGGCATCGCTTCGCGGGTGGCCTTGTAGGCATCAAAGAGTTCGTGACGGAAGGTTGGGCCATGCAGGTCGAAAGCAACAGCCAGGTGGGTAGGCTGCTCCAGTCGTAGAATCTGTTCGAGCGTATTGACAAAACCAAAAACAGCCGAAGTGTTCATTCCTTTGGAATTAACCCTTGGATTGTTGATAAAGGCAAAATAGGAGCGATAGATAAGTGCGTAGGCATCAATCAAAAATAACTTCTTCATCGAGCAAAATTTATTTGAA
>JAVHPO010000072.1:4338-5581 GCA_036170635.1 Prolixibacteraceae bacterium
CCAGAAAACTTACGATGGTGATTCGCATCGGATGGGCTATCGCTTTGAGCATTTCTGCCGCGACCGTCAACTTTTCTAAAGTCTGTTCGTTGGTGTGCATGGGGTATGATTGATAGAAAAATGTGTAATATAGAAATACAAATATATAGATACTATGTAGTTAATCAATGGAACAAATCGTTAAAATGTTTAATTTAGAACAGATACAAACAATTTCAGGGTGGACGAAAATTTGCTACTTTTGGCAATAGCAACAGCTCATACTACATGGCATCCAAAAACGAAATTATTGCTCCGGTTGAAGCCGAGTTGAGTCATTTTGAACCCTATTTCAAAAAATCAACCAAGACTACTATCCCTCTGCTGGATACCATCATGCATTACATCCTTCGTCGCAAAGGGAAACAGATGCGACCCATCCTCGTTTTCCTTTCGGCCAAACTGAATGGTCAATTCAACGAACGCAGCTATCATGCGGCATTAACCGTCGAATTGCTTCATACAGCTACGCTTGTTCACGATGACGTGGTCGATGAATCGTACCAGCGAAGAGGGTTTTTCTCGGTTAATGCCATATGGAAAAACAAAATTGCGGTACTGGTCGGAGATTTTATTTTGGCCAAGGGATTGCTTTGGTCGATTGAGCACAAGGATTACGATATCTTACAATTCATCTCTCAGGCAGTCCGGGAGATGAGTGAAGGCGAGATTCTCCAGATCCAGAAAGCCAGGAAGCTGGATATCACAGAGGAAGTTTACTTCGAGATCATCCGCAAGAAAACGGCATCCCTGATGGCCACAAGCGCGGCAGTAGGAACCTGTTCTGTTACCGGGGATGCCGAAATCATTGAGCGTATGCGCCAGTTTGGTGAGTATGCTGGCATTGCCTTCCAGATCAAGGATGACCTTTTCGATTTCCAGAAATCAAATCTTCTGGGCAAACCTACCGGGAATGATCTCAACGAAAAGAAGATCACCCTGCCACTGATTTATGCACTCAATCAGGGAAGCTCATCCGAAAAACACACCATGCTCGACATTGTTCGCAAGAAAAGCAAAACAGCGGCAGATCTGACGGCTGTTTCAAAATTTATAGAAACCAAAGGCGGATTTATCTACGCCGAAAAAGTAATGCAGGAGTACCACCAAAAAGCCCTGGGCCAGCTGACAACCTATCCTGATTCAGAATACAAGAGGGCCTTGATCGCTTTCGTAGAGTACATTACCACAAGGGAAAGTTAAG
>JAVHPO010000073.1:0-3382 GCA_036170635.1 Prolixibacteraceae bacterium
CCTGAAATAGATTTTATGAGACTCATTATTTCCGAAATTTAAATGTACAAAATTGTTAAATTATAGTTGTATTTCAAAGTATTGTCCGACATTGAATTGTACGACTGTTTTATATCCATTTTTTTTGCGAAATTTGCAGCGGAATTGTATAATTAGTTGAATACCATGAAGCGAGAACGAGGACAGGAGCGCGATTCGAAGCGTACCGTCGAGAAACGTAGTCCGGGGAGCAGACCCCGCATTAAAAAAGATGAGGCAACCGGAACGACCGGACGATCCAAAAAAGTGATCAGAACTGGATCTGCCTACCCCGAAGAGGTGGTCAAAGCCAGAAAAAAAACTGTGATTCCTCCGCCTGTCAGTGCAGGAAAACGGATAGGAAAATCCAAATCCGAAGCTGCCAAGGCGGAGAGTGCAAAGCCCAGTAGAGTCTTTAAAGAGCGTACATCAGATATCTTTCGCAGGGATGTGATCAACAAGCCGGCTCAAAAGCGGTTCGAAGCGACAGAAACCGATAGTTTGATGACAACCAAAGGCAAAGTTCTTCGCGGTAGGTTGGGAAAGCGAAATGTGATTGAAGGGCTGGACAGGGAGAAGAGAAAACCTGTTTCAAAAGCGCCAAAAAATGATGGAACAATCCGTTTGAACCGTTTCATTGCCAATTCCGGGATGTGTTCCAGAAGAGAGGCAGATACCTACATCGCAACAGGATGTGTGACTGTCAACGGCGAGATCGTTTCTGAGATGGGCCACAAAGTGATGACCGGCGACTCAGTCAGCTTTAACGGAAAACTGCTCTCCATTGAGAAGAAAGTATACGTTCTGCTTAACAAACCGAAAGGATTCGTCACTACCGTGGAAGATCCCCATGCCGATAAAACCGTGATGGACCTGGTACAGCATGCCTGTTATGAGCGGATCTACCCGGTTGGCCGGCTGGATAAAAACACAACAGGACTTTTATTGTTTACCAACGATGGTGATCTGACCAAAAGGCTCACCCATCCGAAATACAACCGGAAGAAAATCTATCACGTGCACCTTGATCAGAAAGTGACCAAAGCGCATCTTGACGAGATTGTCAATGGTGTAACGCTTGAAGATGGGTTCGTCGCAGCCGACTCGGTCAGCTATGCCGACGAAGAGGACAAAAAGCAGGTTGGCATTGAGATACACTCCGGAAGGAATAAAATTGTACGCCGCATATTTGAACACCTCGGATACAAAGTAGTGAGACTCGACAGGGTCTATTTCTGCGGGTTAACGAAGAAGAACCTCCCTCGCGGGAAGTGGCGCTTCCTCACGCAAGACGAGGTCAATATGCTTAAAATGAGCTCCAATTAGGTTAAAATATCCGAAACTGTAATTTTCTCCGCCGCAGGGAGACTAATTCAATAGCTGTGAAAGAGGATTTTTTGCGAAATATCACCCAAAATCAGGGGATCATCCACAAGGTCACCAGGATATATTGTGACAATGAGGATGATCGCAAAGACCTTTTCCAGGAGATTTTGATTCAGTTGTGGAAATCCTATGACAAATTCAGGGAACAATCCAAGTTTTCGACCTGGATGTATCGGGTAGCCATTAACACAGCGATAACAAATTTTAAGAAGGAGGCAAAAAACAGAAGAAAGAGTGAGTTGGGGAAAGAGATCTATCTTCTGGAGGATGAAGTTTACGATTATGAAAAAGAGGAGCATCTGAATTTGCTTCACGAAGCCATTACTCAACTAACAGGAATAGAAAAATCGATCATTTTACTCTATCTTGAGGACAAACCTTACGAAGAGATATCAGAAATTACAGGGATTTCACAGAACTACGTACGGGTGAAAATGAACAGAATCAAGAAGAAACTGGAGTACTTTGTTAAAAGCAGGGAACGCAATTAGATGGAATTGAACGAATTTAAAAAGGCCTGGCAAAAGGCTACTTCTGATACGATCCAGCAAAAAGAGCTGGATGCTACATCAATTAACGAACTTCTGAAGAAAAGGAGTAAAGGTATCTTATCCCGTCTCGACCGGAGCGTCAAAATCGGAATCTGGTTTCTGGTCCTCTTCTTCCTTTTTACGCTGGCTGATCAATTTATGCCTGCCGACCTGATCTTCCCTTCCCGCTGGAAAGCGGAACTAGAGGTTCCAATGTGGATCAGTATGCTGGAGTGGTTTGTCAATATCGTGCTGATGCTAACCATTTTACTCTTTGTGATCAGGTATAGGCGGTTACAGCTGCAAACATTGTCAAATCAGGATTTGAAAGGGGCCATCCAAAAGGTCCTCACCCTCCTGGATACATTCAAGAAAGAGTTTTATCTTGCTGTTATCATCCTTATGTCGGGGGTGGGTTTGGGATTTCTGCTGGGGGCGACCAAGGGGTTCGAATCCATCAAAATAAGCGAAACGCCTTCCGTCATGGCCATAGTCGTTGTTGCTTCAGCGATGCTGGTGTTGCTGGGTTTGCTAATTGGATCGATATTCTATATCTTTCACAAGGGTTTCAATCTTTTATTCGGCAAATACCGCGATCAATTAATCCAATCTTTAAATGAGCTTCAGGAGCACGAAGAATAGCTGGCAACTTTTCACCTTTTCGTTGCTATTCCTCTGTCTCTTCAGTACCCATGGATCTTCCCAGACCAAACAGATCCATGGACGGGTAGTGAGCTCGGCCGATCTTTCCCCCCTTCCTTTTGTCCATCTTCGCTTTGATTTCGGCAATAGCGGAACCATCAGCAACATTGACGGGAATTTTACAATTCCGGATACCGTCGGAGAAATCCAATTGAGTTACATTGGCTTCCAACCGCTAAATATGGCAGTCGGGAAAGCCAATGACGAGATATGGATCATCAAACTAACCCCCGACGAACACATGCTCAGCACCATTGAGGTTCGTCCCGGAAGGGATCCGGCCTACCGCCTCATGCAATCGGTTGTGGATCATGCGAGAGAGAACGACCCCAACAAGCTGGGGAGTTACCAGTATACCTCCTACCACAAATTCTGGCTATCAGCAGATCCGGTAACCGACAGCAAAATCAGCGGAAAATTAAAGATTTCACCCATTGAGCTACAGAAGCTGCAGCAAAAATTCGAATCCAACCATATGCTGTTGATTGAGACATTGAGCAAAAAGATGTTTCTGCAGCCTCAGCATGAAAGCGAAGAAATTCTCTCATCCAAAGTTTCGGGATTAAAAAAGGAGAGTTTCTTCCTCCTGGCTACCCAACTTCAAAGCTTTTCGATTTACGACGAAAATTTCTCCCTTCTCAGCAAAAAATATCTCTCTCCGGTCTCCAAAACAGCGCTGAAGAATTATTCGTTTATCCTGGAAGATACGCTATTGATCGACCGTAAAGACACTGTTTTCCTGATTC
>JAVHPO010000073.1:3482-5575 GCA_036170635.1 Prolixibacteraceae bacterium
TTTATCCTGGAAGATACGCTATTGATCGACCGTAAAGACACTGTTTTCCTGATTCGGTTTCACCCAGCAAAGGATAGAAATTTTGATGGATTAAAGGGATTTCTGCACATCAACACACACGGCTATGCAGTACAAAGCGTCATTGCAGAGCCTGCGATTTCAGACAAGAAAGAGATCTTTGCCTCAATTTGGCAGCATTATGACAGGCTGGATTCGAACCGGTGGTTTCCCTCCGAGCTCAATGCCGCCATCAATTTCAAGATGATGACCAGTTTCCCTTTGGACTCTTTAAGCAAAAGCCGTAAGCCGCTGGAGCTTTCGGTCACAGCCAACAGTCGGACTTACTTGTATCAACGGGAGGTAAATATTCCACTTGACCCCAAATCCTTCCCAAAATACGGAGTTACTGTTTCGCCCGAGCAGCGTGACTCACTCCTGGATGCAAAAGGGTTTAGGTACATACCACTCACCACCAAGGACTCGGTCACTTATCAATACCTCGACAGTCTTGGGAATAAACTACGGCTAAATGAAAAGGCTAAATTACTGCACTCTCTTTCACTCGGGACTGTCCCGCTAGGAGTGATCAGTGTCAATTACACATACCTTTTCGGATACAACATCAACGAAGGTTATAAAATTGGCCTTGGCATTGAAACCAATCGTAAATTCTCAAAATATTTCGCGACAGGCACCTATTTCATCTACAGTACCCGGGATGGGCTTTTCAGGCATGGAGAGTGGGTAAGGATCTATCCGACAGGCTATCCCGACTTGAAGATACAGTTGGCTTACAAGGATATGAAGAAGGAGTTTGGCGAATCGACGCTGCTGGAAGAGTATGATATTTTCGAACCCGAGTATTTCAGGTCGCTCCTGCTCCAGCACATGTTTCACACCAAAAGCTATACCGCAAGTGTCGAGATGAGGCCGATCCAGCCCCTGAATTTGAGGCTCTTTATCGACAAAGCGACCAACCTCGACAATGCATATGGCGATGTGGTTGTTGCAGGTTGGGATCCTTTCCAATTGACAAGGGTTGGTTTTCAATTACGCTATTCCCCCGGCATTGCCTTTCTGCACGATGTCGATGAACTGATTCAGAGCGCTCCGCCACGAGCAGATATTTATTTTACAGTTATTCAAGGTCTTAAAGTTTTTAACAGTGACTATCAGTACACCAAATTTGAGGTCAAAGGTAAATTTAACCTGCGGTTGTCCGCACTGGGAACCACATCGTTTATGATCAGAGGAGGCAAAATCATTCGGACTGCACCATCCACCGAATGGTTCAATGGATACGGCAGCTATTCGGGAGGCTTCACCATCCTTGCTCCCTATACTTTTGCCACCATGCGCCTCAATGAATTTTCTGCCGACCAGTTTAGCTCCCTGCATATCCGGCACAGTTTTGGAACCGGATTTATTCCCTCCTGGTATTTTTTCCGGCCGGAGCTTGCCTTGGCGCAAAATATCGGATTTGGCTCACTCCAACCTCAATATTCGGTTCCTACCGGTGCGACAGATTTCAGAAAAGGATTTTTCGAATCGGGGGTGGAGCTGAACAGAATTTTGAACTCCAGTTTTGTTGGACTGGGTATGGGTGTTTATTACAGGTATGGACCTTACCGCTTTAGCACCGACAAGCTCAATTTCGCATATAAGTTTACGTTGAATTTTAAGTTTTAGACGTAGAAATTTTTTAAAATTTAATCGTCTATTCCGAAGTGTTATAACCATTCATAGCCAATTGATTTTTAAACCAACATAATGCCACAAAACCAAGTGCTAACCCAATAAATACAGCTAAATAAAACAATTTCTTTTCTTTTGAAGATAAATTTTGCAATGAAAATCTTCCCCCCGGTGTAAATATTAAAATATAAAATCCCATCACAAAAATAGCAGGACCTATCAAAATTCCTTTATAAAAATAATCAATAACGAGTTGATGTTTCATCCGTTCAATGGGTAGATAAATAAAATAATACATCGAAATTGCACCAACAACTATTAAAAATATACCACCTATTGATTTTTTTAAAAATGATCTGATTTTGTGTAAATTCCCCATAAAAAACAGCTTAATTTAT
>JAVHPO010000074.1:0-5558 GCA_036170635.1 Prolixibacteraceae bacterium
GGGACCACGACTGGTACTTTGACTCCTTGCAGTTCCATGATTTCCAGCGCGGCCGGGAAAATCAGTCCGAGAAGCACCACCAAACCAAAGAAGGCAGCTGTGAAATCCCCACCCAGGAAGAGATGGGCCGCGTTGATCTGCGCTTCCGATCCGGCTAAAAAGCCCATGAACAGGTGAGTAATAAAGAACAGTTCGATCACAATCAGCATGATGTCTATCCTTCCTATGATTTTACGTTCCTTATGGTCTTTGCTTATCAGCAGGATGACAGCGGCGCCGGTCGACATGCCCGAAACCAGGAAAAGAGGGCCTAAAATGGAGGTGTTCCAAAGTGGCCTTGCGTTGAAAGCCGACAACAGAATACCGGTGTAAATACCCAAAATAACCGCATAGATGGTCATGGGCCAGGCAATCAGTACCCTGTGTTTGATTACCCATGCTTCAAAATCGTAGAGAAATTTGAATTTCCAGTCCCATTTGGGGTAGAGTTCCCTCACATAGCTCGCAGCCCAGATGATGGAAAGTGGCGTCATGATCATCAACACCCAGGAGCCCCATCCCATCGGAGATTCCAGTCGGATGGTGGTATAGAGCTGCCAGAAATAGAGCTTGTGTTTCAGGTCGAGGAACAGGAAAAACAATCCAAGCATCAGGACAAAAGGGACTAGCATGGGCGCCTTTTTTACCGTTGCACTCATCTTCTCCTCTTTTCCCCGGATGGTGAAAATACCGGCAAAAAAGAGAATTCCTGCGGCCAGGCCTCCCAAAAAGAGGTAGCTGGGAATCTGCCAGTGCCAGATGTTCAGATAGGGATCAATATTCGGGATGTTGCGCCCGCTGACGAACAATTCTTCTTTCATATTGGTTTATATTTCGCGGGGTTAAACAAGGTAAAATATTTGCGGTTTGGTCCCTGCTTCGGGTGCCAGGGATTTGAATTTTCTGTTCTTCAGCATATTGACAATCTTCGAATTGGGATCGTCCAAATCGCCGAAGTACATGCATTTGGTAGGGCATACACTCACACAGGCAGGATCAGATCCCTCACGGACGCGGTGAATGCAGAAGGTGCATTTGTCGACATATCCATCCGGATGCGAATAGCGCGCTTCGTAGGGACACGACTGGATGCATGCACCGCATCCAATGCATTTGTCGTGGTCGACCAGGACGATGCCGCCATCTGCGAAATGGCTGGCTCCTGTGGGGCAACAACGAACACAGGGTGAATTGGCACAGTGGTTGCATCTTTCCGATCTCAGTTCGATGCTCACATTCGGATAGGTCCCGTCGACAATTTCAGCCACCCAGTCGCGGCAGAAACCCAGCGGGACATTGTTCTCTGTCTGGCACGCCACTACGCAGTCACTGCAGCCTACGCATTTCCGGGTGTCCAGCACCATTGCATATCTCATACTTTAGCCTTTTTTGGTTCTGTTTTAATAAAGGTGACAAAATTTCCGCGCATGCCGGTTCCACCCATCACAGGATCAGTTATTACCCTGGTTATTAATTCGGTATCGTTTACCCCACGTCCGAAGGCATAGGTCAGCGGCTTGTGGTGATGGCCGAAACCGTGAACAATGTAGACCGAATCCCACCGGATTCGCTCGGTAATACGAACCTTTACGGAGAAATTGGAAATGACGCCATCCTGATTTTTCAACCAGACATGCTGATTTTTTCTCAGTCCCCACAATTCAGCAACCTGCGGGTTCACCCACACTGAATTTTCGGGCATCAAAGCCACCAAATTCCTGTTGTTGGCCGTACGGCTGAAGGTGTGCATGGGTGCACGACCGTAAATGAGCCGGTAAAAACCCTCCTCCGGTTGGGGATGCGGTTTGTAAACCGGCATGGCGTCAAAGCCGCCTTCCTGCAACTCCTTGGAATTCAGCTGGATCTTTCCCGATGCAGTTTTGAAAGTATGATCTGCTCCCGGTTCAATGTAAACGGGTGTCTTTCTTGCCAATTTTTTCAAACCAATGGTCTCCATCTCTTTGAGTGAAGAGCCCACCTGCTTCAGTTGCCAGTCCAGTACCTCTTTAAAATCCTTGTAGTTGTAGTATGCTCCAAGTCCCAACCTTTCGCCAATCTGTTTGGAGATCCACCAGGCCGGTTTTGTATCGTAAAGTGGTTCAACGGCAGGCATCCTAAGTGCAAGCGTCGGTTCCCTGTGCGGGGTAGCACGTATATCATCGTGACGTTCGAGGTAGGTGCATTCCGGTAATACGACATCGGCATAACCTGTGATCTCCATGGGCATCGTATCCACGACAACCAGCAGATCAAGCGCCTGCATGGCCTGCATCAACTGTTTCTGTAAAGGAACCGAAACGATCAGGTTGGTGCCCGAAACAATCCAGCCCCTGATCACATGTTCATTACCGGGAGCCGGAATGGAAGCTTCAATGATGGTATTGGTAACCGCCTCTTTGGCAAACTGATACCTGCCATTCAGGGTTTGTTGCCACGACCAGGCCGGTTTTGGATACTCCGGACGCGGGAAATCAGGAATCTTTATTCCCTCCTTGAAGAAGATACCTCCCCTGTTTCCCCATGATCCCAACAGCGCGTTCAAAATAGCGATGGCACGCGAACGCTGAACATCGTCGCCATACCAGGTGGTGTGCCTGCCGGGGTGAATGATGGTGGAAGGCGCTGCATTGGCCATCTCACGGGCTGTCTGCCGGATCATCTCCGGTTTGATGGTGGTGATCCCATAGGCCCATTCAGGCGTGAAATTCTTCACATGTTCCCGGAGCTCACTGAAGCCCTCTGCATATTTGGCTACATACTCCTTGTTGTATATTTCGTCATAGATAAGCACATGAATCCAGGCGAGTAAAAGAGCCAGGTCGGTGGATGGTTTGATGGGCAACCAGAATTTTGACTTGCTGGCGGCAGTCGATAAACGGGGATCTACCGTGATGATGACGGCGCCCTTGTCGATCGCTTCCGACATCTCCTGCACCTGTCCGTTGTGCATGTTTTCACCGATGTGGGATCCTATGAGGACCAGGCATCTGGTGTCGCGGATATCAGTAACCTCCGGACTGCTCACCGACTCGCCGAATGTGAGCTCAAAGCCTGTATCCCGCGGACCGCGGCATTGTGCAAAAGAGGGAGCCGCCACATTGTTGGAGCCAAAGGCGTTGAGCAGATGGGTAAAATATTTACCCGAACTTCCATGGTTGAACAAGGCCATACTCTCCGGGCCATGCTTCGTGGCAATTTCTTTCATTTTTGTCGCGATAAAATCGAGTGCCTCTTCCCAGCTGGCTTCCCGGTAGGTCTGTTCACCGTTTTTGGTGACACGGATCAAGGGACGTTTTAGCCGGTCAGGATCTGAGAACATGCCAACACCGCCGGTCCCTCTCGGACAAAGACGGCCGTTGCATTGCGGATCATCCGCATGGCCTGTAATCTTCTGAATTTTATTGTCTGGAGTAACATGCGCCCATCCGGCACATTTCCAAAAGCAAACCTCGCAATAGGTAGGAACTCTTCTCAAGCCGGTCCCAATGGGTTTTGTCGATGAAGCCCCAATCACCCAATTGGCCACACCGCCTGTCAGTGCCGTGGCACCCAAACCCAATGAACCAATTTTAATAAAATCTCTCCTCGTATGCATGCTGTTGATATTTAGCGTTTTCCGGGATATTTTTGAAAATGAAAATGATATCTCAAATGTTTTTTCACAACAAATGTAAACGTTTGGAATAGAATGGGCAAATCGTCAATTTTTTTAAATATTTGTAAATATCAGATTGTCAGATGAATGCGATAATTTAATTTAGACGTAATAAGCATTCGTTTCGTAATGTGTTGATATGTAATGATATAAATAATATTTCATATCTATGTAGATATTTGAATATGATATATTAAGCAATTGATAATCAGTGTTATGTGCATTTAGTTTATGTTATCATGTAAAAACATGATGTCAGGCATAAAAAAACATGATACAAAGCAGTTTTTTGCAGAAATCGGTGGGTTCATCGCAGCAATAAAATGTTGTAGTTTTGGATTGTTTTTCAAATTTTGACACAGAGAGTAATTTGCGAAAAAATTGAGAGCTGGGTGTGCCTGGAGATTTTTGTTTCTGCTTAAACACTCAGAGTTCCCCGAGCTTAAAAATCGCTTGCGATTTTCCCTCTGTGTAACTCATTTTACCTCAATACAATACCTAAAGTAGTTGAGATTCAAATGATTCGAAAATGATTAATATAAAGAGACAAATGTCTCTGTGTAAATATTTTAAGTACTATTATTTCATTGAATGCGAAATCAAAAATTTCATTCCCGCAGACTATTTGTCAAACTGGCAGCAGGCCTTGGTACCGGCTTGTTGGCCTTTACATGGTATCGCCTGAGTGAGACCCAGTTTGTAAAGGAGATTCAGGGAGAATTCAGGCACAGCGCCGATATTCCGCTGGGGGTTAGCTATTTTGGGAAATACTACCTCGTTCGCGATGAAAAGACCGTCCGGGCTTATTCGACCACCTGTACCCATGCGGGATGCAGGATCGGAAAGGGAAACGGAACAGTTCTCAAATGCGGATGCCATGGTTCACAGTTTGATGCCCAAACCGGTAAACCTGTAAAAGGACCAGCCATCAAACCTTTACAGGAATTTGATTGCTATTTTGATAAATCATCCGGTTCGTGGATAGTAAAATTACAGCCCGTCGCTACGAGTCCTGAAGGGACGACCTGTAACAGCACAGGATGGAGTGAAACGAAACCCTGTGAAATAAACATGAATAAAACCATTTAATTCTATGCCACAATCATTAGCCAAAGTAAATGTACATATCGTATTTACAACGAAGTATGGTCAGAAACTAATTAGCGAAGATATCCGGAAAGAGCTTCATTCCTATATTATTGGGGTTTTGTCAAATTTGGGTGCCTATACTTATGAATTATATGCCAATCCTGATCATATTCATATCCTTTGTACACTTCCCAGAACGATTACCATGGCAGATTTGGTTTCAAAGATAAAAACGTCTTCATCTAAATGGATGAAGAATCAGGGCATACCAGACTTTTTTTGGCAGGATGGATATGGTATTTTTTCTGTAAGTGCATCTCAAGTTGCAACGGTTAAAAAATATATTCAGAATCAACCTCAACATCATAAAATTGGGGATTTCAAAGATGAGTTCAGGCTATTTTTTATTAAAAATGATATAGATTTTCAAACATTTCCTGAATGGATTTGCACTACCTGAAAAAGTTTGCGCAATTTGACACTGCCGGTTGGATCGCGGTCTCATCGCTGCTGCTCTGCGCCCTCAGTGGGGCGTTGCTGGCTATTCCCTACGATTTTACCAAACCATACCAGTCGGTTTTTGAATTGATGCTGGTGAATCCTGCCGGCTCTTTTGTTCGGAACTTTCATTACTGGAGCGCCCAACTGTTTTTTATTTTCGCGCTGCTTCATGTTTACGACCACTTGAGCAAGTCGACGGAAACCAACATCAAAAGCCGCCGTACCTGGATGATCCTGACTTTGGTGCTGGTGGTTCTCGGCTACGAAATGATCT
>JAVHPO010000075.1:0-1118 GCA_036170635.1 Prolixibacteraceae bacterium
CGTACCCACAGAGTGATTCCCTTTGAAGATGACGATGTTAGTGACTTTGTTTCGCGAAATCTCGAGAAGAACGGGGTGACTATCCACCGTACTGCCACCCTTCGCACCGTCAGGAAGAAGAGCGATTACCTTGAGGTTGTCCTGGATTATGAAGATGGACACAGCAGTGTGGTAGAAGTAGATATTATTCTCATTTCCATTGGCCGGGATCCCAATACAGCAGGCCTTTGTCTCGAAAATGCAGGCATTGAAACCGCTAGCAAAGGTTATCTTAAAATTAATGAGGAGTGCGCCCTTTCCAATTTTGGCGACTGTAATATTTTTGCCGCCGGCGATGTGACGGGTCAAAAAGCGCTGTATGGAGTGGCCGAAGAGCAGGGTCGTTTCATTGTAGAGGCAATTTTCGGTAAAACCACTTATTTACTCGACTATTCTCACATGCCAACCCTAATGTTCTTTAAGCCGGAACTTGCTGCGGTGGGTGCTAATGAGAAGATGCTCCAAAGCAAAGGTATTCCATATAAGGCTGCATATTATTCCAATGAGCTGGTCAACAGAACAATAGCCATGAGAAATACCAACGGGTTTGTCAAAATCATGGTCAGTAACGATGGATCCGACAGAATTTTGGGGATGCGGGCTGCCGGACCACAGGCATCTGCCTTCATTGTCTCCATCGCCTACCTGATCAATTCTGATATCCGCTTGACAGAAGTACTGCAAAGTATTCACCCTCATCCAAGCGTTACCGAAGGCATACAGGAATGTTTGCGGATATTCCACAACCAGTCCATCTTCAAACCGCAGGCTTTTCCAAATTTGATCAGGGTTACTGAATGGAAACCTTAATCAATTACAAATTAATATCGTTTGCGTTTATTTGTTACGAAATAATTTCTGCAATGCTCAACAGATTGCTTCACTACGTTCGCAATGGCAACATTTGTAACATACACATTATCAGCAACTATACCCTACTGAAGGCAACAGATTGCTTCGTCATTCCTCCTACAAATGACAGAATTTTATATTTGCTTTATTATCAACGGATTGCTTCGTCGTCCCTCCTCGCAATGACGGTATGCTGTTGATTTTGTGAGGGTGGAGAGAAGGAGGCG
>JAVHPO010000076.1:0-5520 GCA_036170635.1 Prolixibacteraceae bacterium
AAAAGCTGGGCGCTTAGATCGGCAAAGTGTGCAAATTTCAATAAAGAAAGCAGCGTCGTAATCGTTGCAGTGGCGACTAGAAACCAGGAAACCCAACTTAGGGAAACTCCATTTTTTAATTTATTTTTCAATGTTTACTATTAATTATCAGTTAGTTATAACTATCTTTTGCCGATATGACATAACAAGTCCAGGCTGCATTTACATTCATTGATGCTCCATTGGTTCATAGAACCTAAGAAAACCAAAGATAATGATTCCGATTTATTAAAAAATCCTATATTTACATCGTGTTATCTTTTATTAAATTCATGCTATTATGTCAGTCTCTCGTTTTGGTATTTCAATAGAACAACCTCTTCTTGAGGCACTCGACGAATATGTGAAAGAGAATTTCTTTACCAATCGCTCACAAGCTATTCGTCAGCTGATTAGCAAAAATATTGTTGAAAAAAAATGGCAGTGCAACAATCAGGTTGCAGGTGCCATCACCTTGTTGTATGATCCTAAAAAACGAGAGATCATCAACCATATTGCGGCAGAACTGGAAAAATTCCATTCCGAAGTATTATCATCCCAACGGTTTATGCTGGAACCTGACAAATGGTTGGAAGTGGTGACGGTGAAAGGTTCGGCAAGCAGGCTAACTGAGTTATCCGATATTTTAATTTCGATCAAAGGGCTCCATCATGGTAAGTTAAGCATGAGCAGGGCCGATTAAATAGAATGGATAATGGACAATTGAAAATTGAAAATGAAGATCTGAAAGAATTCAAACAACGAAAATTGAAAATGATGGAAAATATATCCCCTCAACTTAACGAAAAACTCAAGGCATTAGAAATTTGGTTTGCGCAACGACAAGGATCGATCGTTGCTTTTTCGGGAGGAATCGATTCAGCCCTGGTGCTTTTTCTGGCTCGTAAATTTCAGGGAAAGGAAAATGCGATTGGCGTCATCTCCAATTCGGAAAGTCTCAAAAACAGGGACTTTCAACAAGCAAAAGCTTTCTGCGAACAGTTCGACATAAACCTGGAAGTCATCGTCACGCGGGAGCTGGAAGATGAGCGGTACAACCAGAACCCCATTAACCGTTGCTTCTTTTGCAAAGAGCACCTATTTCACGACTTGACCGATATATGCAAGAAATATCCCGGATTCGAAGTACTGAGCGGCACCAATGCGGATGATTTGGGCGACTACCGGCCCGGTATCGACGCTGCAAAGCAATTTCAAGTACAGTCGCCCATGGTCGATTGCAATGTTACCAAGGAGGAATTAAGGCAAATTGCCAAAGATTTTGAGCTTCCCAACTGGAACAAACCTGCCAGTCCCTGCTTAAGCTCGCGCATTCCTTACAACCATACCGTCACCCTCGAAAAACTCAGGCAGATTGAGGCCGCCGAAGAGATACTGAACAGCTATGGCTTCGAGGATGTCCGCGTGAGGCATTACGGTAGTTATGGCAAGATCGAAGTGCGAAAAGAAGAGCTTGAAAAACTGACCCTTGTTCAGAATGAGGTCGTCAAAAAAATTACTGCCCTGGGATTCGAAAAGTGCGAAATCGACCGTGAAGGTCTCGTTTCTGGTAAAATGAACCGCGTATTAACCAATTTATAACGATACAAATGAGAATATTGTATTACGACTGCTTTGCCGGCATCAGCGGCGACATGAACCTCGGAGCCCTGCTGGACCTGGGTGTTGATGCTACCTACCTGGAAGATGAATTAAGAAAACTGAACATCAAAGGTTTTCATCTGGAAATAACCAAAGATCTCCGTCGCGGAATTTCAGGCACCAAAGCCACTGTCGTTGTGGAAGATCCTGACAACGAAAAACACCGTCACCTGCGTCATGTCGAAGAGATTATCAACAACAGCGCTCTCTCAGATGAAGTAAAAACCAACTCCCTGAAAATTTTTAACCTTATCGCCTATGCTGAGGCCAAAGTGCACCAGATAGAGGTAGAAAGGGTTCATTTCCATGAAGTAGGCGCCCTGGACTCCATTGCAGACATTGTAGGTGCAGCCATCTCCTTGGAATACCTGAAGGTGGATAAAGTACTCTCCTCCCCCATTCAGCTTGGCGGCGGAACAGTTAAATGTGCCCATGGCATCATGCCGGTCCCGGCTCCGGCTACCGCCCTGATTGTGGAAAATGTTCCGGTTAAAACAGGATTAGTACAACACGAAGCAACCACACCCACCGGGGCCGCTATTCTGGTGGCCACGGTCGACGAATTTACTTCAGAAATCAACTTCCCGATTACAAAAACTGCCTATGGGATCGGACAGCGGGATGTTTCGGAAGTTCCGAATGTTTTGCGCGTCTACCTGTCGGATACCGAAACCATAGCATCCGATCTGAAAGAAGAGAGCGCCACATTGGTAGAATGTAACATCGATGACATGAACCCGGAACGGTTCGAATACATCATGGAACAACTCTTCGAAGCAGGCGCAGCTGATGCCTGGCTCACCCCCATCATCATGAAAAAATCGCGCCCTGCCAATAAGCTAAGCGTATTGTGTTCGCCCGAAAAGGTAAATAAGATCAAAGGGATCATCTTTAACCACAGCACTTCTATCGGATTGCGGGAGTACGCGGTCAAAAAGAGTGTCCTGCCAAGAGTTGAGAAAGCTGTTGAGACCAAATTCGGATTGATCACCATAAAGCAATCAGTTTTTGAAGGACAAATTATCCGTTCAAAACCCGAATACGAAGTGTGCAAATCGATTGCAAAACAGCACAATATAAGTATCGAAGAGGTTGAACGCGAAGTAATCAGGAATCTGTAATATGACACTAACTGACATTTTTGAAAAATACAAACAAGGAGAACTAGACCTGCCGGAAGCATTGCAGATGGTTTCGAACCATGGAATTGTTGAAATGGGTTTTGCCACCATCGACACCGACCGTTTGCACCGCACCGGACTACCGGAAATGATCTATGCTGCGGGGAAAACGACCGAACAAGTCAGACAAATTGCCGAACGGATGTACAAAAACGGCATTGATGTGTTGGCGAGTAGGGTCACCCCCGAAATGAGCAAAGGAATCAAAGAGGTAATTCCCATGGCGGAATACAATGAATTAGCCCGGACAGTTAGTTTCAGACATCAAAAAATTCAAAATACCAAAGGTTATATTGCTGTTGTTGCTGCAGGTACTTCCGATATGCCGGTTGCCGAGGAGGCTGCCGAAACTGCCCGGTTTCTCGGTAACGAAGTAAAAACCATTTACGATGTAGGTGTTGCGGGCATTCACCGCCTGTTTCACAAAATGGATATCATCAGGGGAGCCCGCGTAGTTATTGTCGTGGCCGGGATGGAAGGTGCCCTGGGGAGCGTCATTGGCGGACTGGTTGACAAACCCGTTATCGGCGTTCCGACCAGCGTCGGATATGGGGCAAACTTCAAAGGATTATCTGCTTTACTGTCGATGCTCAACAGTTGTGCCAATGGTATCTCAGTAGTCAATATTGACAACGGATTTGGTGCCGCATGTCAGGCTTCCCTTATCAATAAACTATAAGTAAATGAACGATTTACACGTACTCTTGGTTACAGCCATCTCGTTAGGGTTTATTCATACCCTGCTGGGCCCCGATCACTATCTTCCCTTTATTGTTTTGAGTAAAGCACGTAAATGGTCGCTTTCTAAAACACTATGGATCACTTTTTTTGGCGGAGTGGGTCATATTGTTGGATCGGTCGTTCTCGGCATTACAGGAGTGGCGCTCGGTATCAGCGTGAGCAAATTGGAGACGATTGAAGCTAGCAGGGGTAATCTGGTTGCCTGGATGCTCATTGTGTTTGGCCTCTTTTATACCGTCTTCGGAGTCGTCAAGTACCTGAGAAACGGACATCATGCCCATTTACCAAAATTTCTACTGCCAAAATCGATTCGAAAATACCGTCATCTACCCACCACAGAAATTGAAGAAGCAAAGGAAGATACGACCCGGCTAACACCCTGGATCCTCTTTCTGATCTTTGTATTTGGTCCTTGCGAAGTATTAATCCCGTTACTTATCTACCCTGCTTCCCAACACAATATGTTTGGTGTTTTTATTGTTTCGCTGCTCTTTGGAACAGCAACTATCTTAACCATGTTGCTTACCGTTTTCATCGGTTATCGGGGTACTTCGCTCATTCTTTTTAAAAAGAGCGAAAAATACATGCACATGATCGCAGGATTGGTGATTTTGTTATTGGGCATCGGGATCCGCTATTGGGGTTGGTAGATAAACTTCCCGGTCTATTTTTCCGTATAGCTAGTATATTTTTACAGCATTCATCAAACCCTGTTTATGAACTTTAGCTCATTTTCAATTTACAAACCCAAGATGGAGTACCGTCGATTTGGGAAGACCAACAAAATGGTAAGTGTCATCACCCTTGGCGGTATGCGCTACAAACATGCAAACAGCGAACCACGCGATCAAATACCCTCAGACACGCTGGACCAATGCCGGGATACGGTTGAAAAAGCGCTGAAACAAGGCATTAATCTGATCGAATCCGCATGGGGTTACATCAAAAGTGAACACGTTTATGGACGCGTGCTGAACGATGAACTGAAAGTTCCCCGCAGTTCCTATTTCCTGATGACAAAAGGAAACCCCAAAACGGCTGAGGAGATGCGTAAAATGGTTGGCCTCCAGCTAAAAGCACTGAAAACCGACTACATCGATTTTTATGGCTGGCATGGCATCAATACCATGGATCTGCTCAATATTGCCTGTGCCAAGGGCGGTCCGGTAGAAGAGTTGCTGAAACTCAAGGAAGAGGGAGTGATCGGACATGTTGGGTTTAGCACCCACGGCCCGCTGGAAGTGATTATGAAAGCTATCTCTACTGACCTGTTCGACTTTGTCAATCTCCATTATTACTACTTTTTTCAAAGGAACAAACCGGCTGTCGATCTGGCTGCTTCAAAGGATATGGGGGTCTTTATCATCTCTCCCAACGACAAAGGCGGACAATTGTTTAATGCCCCGCAAAAGCTTAAGGATCTTACCAGCCCGATCCATCCTTTGCAGTGGAATGCCCGGTTTTGCCTGGGACACAAGGCCATTCACACGCTGACTTTTGGATTACCTGTGACTGCCCGGTTCGATCAACTGGATGGAATATTTCCTGCACCGGCGCCAATGTCGCAGGAAGACGAAAAAATCAAAATGTTACTGGACAGCCAGAAACTTAATGATCCTTATGCCGATTTCGATCCCTACTGCATGGAGAACGATCCATCAGGACTGAACATTCCCGAAATACTTCGTTTCAGGACTCTTTGGAAATGCTATGATATGAAGGAGTTTGGCCTATACCGGTACAATATGTTTCAGGAGAAAGACCACTGGTTTCCGGGCAATTTTCCAACGGAAGAAAATTTGAAATTGATCGATCTGTCGCGGTGCCCTTCCGAAATTCCTTTGGTTGAACTAATCAGGGAAACCCATGAAGGGTTATACCGACCAAAATAAACCCTTCGGCTACGCTCAGGGACCGG
>JAVHPO010000077.1:0-5520 GCA_036170635.1 Prolixibacteraceae bacterium
TATTTCTTAAATATCTCTGTCGATTTCATCAGAATATCGACGTAGTGCGCTCTTCGGTAGGCGTAAGGTTCCTTGCTCTTTTTCATGGACAATTTTCCCTTGAAATCGTCGATGGTTTTGTACCCTTTGGCATCCATCCACTCTTCAAGGGTCTCAATCATCTGGGTAATATGTGTAGCCTTATTCTTGTATACCGTGCTGACAACCTGAACAGAACTTGCCCCGGCAAGCACCATTTTGATTACATCTGTCCCGTCCGAAATACCACGACTGGCACAAATATCGGCTTTGATATTGCCAAAAAGCAGACCGGCAAAACGCAGGGTGATCTGGTAATCTTTTTCGTGTGTGAGATCGAACGGAAAGTAGAACTCTTCGTTTTCGATGTTGATTTCAGGTTGGAAAAAACGGTTGAAGATCACGATACCTTCGGCCCCGGCTTTATCAGCCTGGGCAATAAAGTTGAGCGGATTCGCATAAAAAGGGGAGAGCTTGACACTGATCGGGACCTTCACCCGCTTTTTCAATTTCTTCAGAATTGACAATTGATGTGATTCGATTTTGGCGCTGTCATTTTCAGCGTCGGTCGGAACATCGTAAAAATTGAGCTCAAGGCCTGCAATACCTGTCTTTTCAAGTTGAACGGCATATTCTTCCCAGGATTGATCATAAATCGCATTGAGGCTCGCAAAGACAGGAATGTTAACCGTTTTGATCAATTTTGTGAGGTTGTAAAGGTGTTCACCTGCCCCGGCATGTTTGATTTCCGGAAAGATTTTGCCCATCTCCGCATTTCGGTAACTATATTCACCCACCTGGTCGTCGAGTTGAATCTGTTCCAGATTGATCTGTTCTTCGAAGAGTGAGCGGTATACAATCGCGGCAACACCTGCACGTTCAATTTTTTTGATCGCGTTGAGATCTTCCACAAGGCTCGAAGCCCCAAGAATAATGGGATTTTTTAACTCAACCCCCATGAATGTTGTTCTAAGATCTGCCATAATATTATAGGTATAATTGTTGTTATTGTTTGCCGCACACGACTCTTTCGAAAAAGGACGAAGAATTTTTTAACCTACCTGGAAAATACCAAAGCAAGTCGATCTATTTTTATTCAGATGATCAATATTAGGCAATTTTGTTCAGATGCCTGATATGAAAACGTAAAAATACTGTGGATAAAACGGTATTTTTTTATACGGTGATGGCACTTTTTTTGTTTAACTAAACTGGGGCAATTTATCCGCACTGATTAAAAATAGATCAAAAGGTTCATCGACAGGGTAACTCCCACCATCACAATGGAAACCATGGTCATTAGTTTAATCAGAATATTGAGGCTCGGACCTGAAGTATCCTTGAACGGATCTCCCACCGTATCGCCAATGACGGCAGCATTGTGACAGGCGCTTCTCTTCCCGCCGAGATTTCCCTCTTCAATGTATTTTTTTGCATTGTCCCATGCTCCCCCGGCATTGGCCATGAATACGGCCAGGATGAACCCGGTAACCGTACTGCCAAGGAGCAGTCCCATGACTCCGGGAATTCCAAAGAGAATACCCACTGCGATTGGTATCAGAATGGCCAGGAGGGAAGGAACCAGCATCTCTTTTTGTGCGGCTTTGGTCGAAATTTCTACACATTTGGCATAATCAGGTTCGGCCTTTCCTTCCATGATTCCCAGGATTTCCCGGAATTGCCGGCGTACTTCGTCCACCATTTTTTGTGCCGCGCGTCCTACCGCGTTCATTGTCATGCCGCAAAAAAGAAAAGCCGACATTCCTCCGATAAAGGCGCCTACCAACACCAATGGATTCATGAATGTTACATCAAAGGCCGCCAAAACATCAATCAGGGTTCCGCTTTTGAGTTTAGCCGTCAGTGCATGATCCGGATGAAAGTTAACCATTCCAATACGGGCTTCTTCCAAAAATGAAGCGAGCAAAGCCAGCGCTGTCAGAGCTGCCGAACCGATGGCAAACCCTTTACCGGTAGCGGCAGTTGTATTTCCCAGTGTGTCGAGGGCATCGGTACGTTTTCGCACCTCCGCACCCAATTTGCTCATTTCGGCATTTCCTCCGGCATTGTCAGCAATGGGTCCGTAAGCATCGGTAGCCAGCGTTATTCCAAGGGTCGAGAGCATTCCGACGGCGGAAATGGCGATACCATAAAGGCCCATGCTAAAGTCTTTCATGTGCCAGCCTGCAGCAAAGCCAAATGAGAGGATGATGGCAGCCCCTACGATCAGGACTGGAAAGGCTGTCGACATCATTCCTGTTCCAATGCCCGAGATAATTACGGTGGCAGCGCCGGTTTTGGAGGCGGCAGCAATTTTTTTGGTTGGACTGTATGAGGAGGAGGTATAATATTCCGTGACCTGTCCGATACCAATACCAGCAAGCAATCCGGCGATCATGGCCATCCAGATACCTGTATAATTGGGCAGTTTCAACCAGTACAATATCACCCAGGAGAGAACCGCGATACCAACTGCGGCACTGTTAACGCCGATTCCCAGTGCCCTGAGAAGCTGTTTTTGGGTTGCTCCCTCTTTGGTGCGTACCAAAAAAATCCCCATGATGGAGAGGATGGTACCAACGGCAGCAATCAGCATCGGTGCAATCACCGCTTTGAATTGCATGTTGACACCCATGGCAGCAAATCCGGCTGCTCCCAATGCTGCGGTTGAGAGTACCGCACCGCAATAGGATTCGTACAGGTCGGCCCCCATTCCGGCAACATCGCCTACATTGTCGCCTACATTGTCGGCTATGGTGGCTGGATTCCTGGGATCATCTTCCGGGATACCTACCTCTATTTTGCCCACCAGGTCGGCCCCAACATCGGCAGCCTTGGTAAAGATACCCCCGCCAACCCGGGCAAAAAGTGCCTGCGTGGAGGCCCCCATTCCGAAAGTCAAAGTGGTGGTTGTGATGATATTCAGATTGGTTCCGTCGAGTGTCGCACCAGCCGGATAGATCGAGTTCAGGACGATAAACCATGCAGAGATGTCGAGCAAAGCCAGCCCAACAACTACCAATCCCATGACGGCGCCACTTCGGAAAGCCACCACGAGACCTTTGTTCAATGACTGATTGGCAGCATGCGCGGCACGCGCAGAGGCATAGGTAGCAGTCTTCATCCCAAAGAATCCGGCCAGCCCTGAGAAAAAACCGCCTGTTAGAAATGCAAAAGGCACGAATGGATTTTGAATCTTCAGTCCATAAGCCAGAAAGGCGAAGAAGAGTGCCAGAAAAACAAAGACAAGCGTTACAATTTTATATTGCTGACGAAGGTATGCCATCGCGCCAACCCGCACGTATTTGGCAATTTTTTTCATTAAGTCAGTCCCTTCACTGTAGCTCATCATGTCACGGTAGAAATAATAAGCAAAACACAAAGCGACAATCGAAGAGAATGGAATCACCCAAAAAATCGGATCAATCATGTCATTTTGATTTAGTTAAATATCTAATTTATGTTAGAGGAGTAATCTGGTGGAACCCTAATCACTTTCAAAGGTGTTGAAAAAAATTCAACAAATCGGATGTTCAATATTAAGATAACATTAATTCAGATATGGTTGATATATAAATGTATATAGATGTTTTAACATGTTTTGGAATTGAATGGATCAGCCATTGACAGCGATAGGAGAAGTCGAATTTTTTTCACAGTTTGCTAATTAAAAGGAGTTCAATTGGTAAAATAATTATAGGATTAACAGCCGAATTTTTATAAATTTGGATCGAATCCCTCGTCGTACAATCAAAGCGGCCAATTACTATTAACTAATTTTCATGAAAGTACTAAGTCTTTCATTTAGTGCAACTTTACTTTTAATCGTTGCCTATATAAACCTGTCTGCACAAACAGAAAACAGAGCGCTCCTGAATGTTTTCAATTTGAAGTGCGAAAATCTTGTAAATCCTTTGGGAATTGATCTTTCTTCACCACAGTTGAGTTGGGAGTTGAACGCTCCATCCAGAAATCAAAAACAGTCGTCCTACCAGATCATCGTTTCTGATCAGGAAAATGAGTTAACAATAGATCAAGGCAATTATTGGGATAGTGGAAAAACAATTTCGAACCAAACCGCTAATATTCCTTACCAGGGAAAGTCGCTACCTTCACGTTTAAAGCTCTTTTGGAAGGTGAGGGTTTGGGATGCATCGGACAAACCCTCAGCTTGGAGCCCTGTTGCGTCGTGGGAGATGGGCTTCCTGAACAATTCAGACTGGCAGGCCAAATGGATTGGAACGGGGGAGGATCAATTCCCAGATTCCACCGGAACAGGCCCGGCACCCTATTTCAGAAAGGCGTTTAAGATGTATGCCAAAATTGTTTCTGCCAGGATCAGGGTCTGCGGACTTGGATTTTACGAACTGATGCTGAACGGACAAAAAGTTGGTGATCAGGTACTTGCTCCGGCGCAAACAAATTATGACCGGCGGAAGTTGCAGAAACTGATCTATTACCATGAAGATCAATCCCGGCAACGTGTGCTCTACAATACCTTTGATGTAACCCAACAGCTAAAACAAGGCACTAATGTAGTAGGGATAGTACTTGGCAACGGATGGTACAACCAACGCGACAGAAGCGTTGAGGGTTGTATGTGGTACAACACGCCAAGACTGCTGTTTCAATTGGAGATAATTTACAGCAATGGAGAGAAACAGCTTGTCTGCAGCGATAAAACCTGGAAAATGACAACCGGTCCGATCCGACACGATGGCATATTTACCGGTGAAATGTACGATGCCAGATTGGAATTGGGCGAGTGGAGCAGGGCAGCCTTTGACGATCAAAACTGGCAAATGGCGAAAGAGGTAAACGCGCCTACCGGGAAACTGCAGGCGCAGTTGGCCCCGCCTGATAGAATTACCAGGACTATCCATCCAACCTATCTGAACACCAATGCATCCGGTGCCTGCCTCTTCGATGCCGGAGAGATGATTTCGGGTTGGGTACAGATCAAATTGCACGGTCAAGTTGGTGATACGGTACGGATCAGACACATCGAAGAGTTTGGAAGGGATTACCATCAAGTCGATACCTATGTTTTAAAAGGGATCGGTGAAGAGTCCTATGAACCTCGGTTTACCTGGCATGCTTTCAGACAGGTGGAGATCAGCGGACTAAAATATACTCCTAAAGCGGAAGACCTGCTTGTAAAAGTAGTTCATACGGATGTGGCGCCGGTAGGTAATTTTGAGTGTTCCAATCCTCTGTTCAATCAGATCTATCAGAATTACCTCAGGACCCAATTGGGGAACCTTCACGGTAGTATCAGCAGCGATTGTCCGCACAGGGAACGATTGGGATATACGGGAGACGGACAGGTGACAGTCGAAGCGGCCATCTGCAATTTTGACCTCACCCGATTTTACCAGAAATGGTTTCTCGATATGGAGGATGCGCGCAACCACAGGATTGGTTATGTGCCGCATACCGTTCCTTTTGGTGGAGGCGGTGGTGGTCCGGCATGGGGTTCTGCCTATGTGATCATGCCATGGG
>JAVHPO010000078.1:0-4165 GCA_036170635.1 Prolixibacteraceae bacterium
AAAGCCGCAGCCAGTTTTATCGTGGACTCGCTGACGCTTTATGCCGGTTATACTGCTGGCATGTATGAAAACGTGCTGGCTGCAAACGGAAGCTGGGACTTTCCGACCACCATCTTTAATTACAAGATCTCCAAGTTCTCCAAACTGCTCAACGAAAAGTCCAATCCACTGCTCAAAGCATGTATTTTGCAGGCAGATGAGGTTCAGTTCTTGTTGGCTGAGGCTGCTGTAAAGGGTTATATTTCAACGAGCGCGGAAACCTATTACAAGAACGGTGTTACCCTTGCCAATAGCAGATGGGGTGTAACCATCGCATCCAACTATTTTTCCAATCCAAAAGCGGCCTTTCCAAATTCAGGAAGTACCAATCAAAAATTGGCCAAGATTGCCTTGCAGAAATGGCTGGGTAACTTCCTAATGGGTGTTGAGGCTTACGCTGACCACAGAAGGACCAGGCTTCCGGCATTCGAAACGAACGGTGAACTCATAAACGGTTTACATCCATTCCCGTTGCGCTTCAGGTATCCTGAAACGGAACTGGCCAACAATGCCGCGAACTACCAGACGGCTATTGCCAAACTTGACAAAGGAGACACTGAGTTTTCTAAAATGTGGCTTATCCAATAGCCAAATATCTTTTTGAAATAAGTTAAAGCCATGGAGCAAATCGATTTTTCACGATCAAGCTTCATGGCTTTATCAGTTTAGAAACTGTCTTATTTTATTAACATTAATTAACGCTTAACTTTTTGTGTATGATGCAGTTTAGTCTGATATTCGAACGGCAAATATTTTTTCGCCAGGAATTATAAGTGTCAGACTATTAACAATATACGAAATTTTTTAAATCAACTATTCATGAGAATTCTATTATTATCGATTTTATTTACATTTCTGCTTTTTCAACCGGGGTTTTCGGCTGATAAAAAGCAGGTTACTCCCGAAACTGCCTTACAGGCCTATCTCCACAATGGTGACACCTCTTTCAAATGGGAACTGAAAGAGCAACAAAAGGCAGAAGGGTTAACCTATTACCGCATTGAATATACCTCGCAAACCTGGCAATCCATACATTGGACCCACGATCTGATGCTGTTGGTCCCCGATGATTTGAAATTTACCGATGCACTCTTGTTTATCACAGGTGGCAGCAACAAAAATGAGAAGCCTAATTCCCACAAATTCAATGACGAATTGGCTTTGGATTTCGGTCGTATGGCCAAAGTTGACAAGACAATCATAGCGGTACTTTGGCAGGTTCCGAACCAACCATTGTACGACGACCTGGTAGAGGATGCATTGATCTCCCGTACCCTGCACAATTATCAGAGCGACCACAACTACAATTGGCCACTCCTTTTTCCAATGACCAAAAGTGCAGTACGTGCCATGGATATTGTTCAGGAGTTTTCCAAAAAGCAGCTAAACCGCAAAGTCAAAGGGTTTGTGGTATCCGGCGCTTCCAAAAGAGGCTGGACTACCTGGCTTACCGGGGCCAACGACAAACGTGTTGTTGCCATTGGCCCTATGGTTATCGACATGCTGAACATGCCTGTCAACATTCCTTACCAAAAAGTTGTCTGGGGCGATTATAGTATCGAAATTGAAGACTATGTCAAACTCGGACTGGCTCAACAATTTGGAGACAGCGATGGCAAAAGCAATGATCTGGTCAAAATGATCGACCCATATTCCTACCGCAAAACCCTGACCATGCCGAAAATGCTCTTTATGGGAACCAATGATCCATATTGGCCGGTGGATGCTGTTAAAAATTACATCGATGACATCCCGGGTAACAACCATATCTGTTATACCCCCAATGCCGGACACGATCAGGGTGACAAAAAAAGAGCCTTTGCAACTTTGAGCGCTTTTCTTGGAAATACTGTAAGCAGGAATAAATATCCGATATGTGATTACACCATTTCTGAACAGAACGGGAAAATTACTGTGACGGTGAAAACTACTGCCGATAAATTGGTGGATGCCTCGCTTTTCACTACAACCTCTCCAAATCAGGAGTTCCGCGATAAGAAATGGAGTTTCGTCGGTTTGAATGCTGAGAAGAAACCTGTCGTCGAAGTAACTGTGGATTATCCAAAATCAGGATTCAAAGCTTTCTATGTTGAGCTTAAATATAAATCACCCTTTGGCGGCGATTTCACCCAGTGTACCAGAATGTTTGTAGCTTCGGATAAACAAGTTCTTTTCAAAGCAAAGTGATGAGTTATGAGATATGAGTTATGAGATATGAGTTATGAGATATGAGTGATGAGATAGGAGTGGGGCATTTGCGTGAAATTTTAAACGCTCTATTCACGCAAAGGCCGCAAAGGAAGAACGCAAAACGACGCAAAGTTTATTACCCTATAGATTAACGGGCATGAAAAAAATACTTTACATTTTTATTGTTTTGGTGGCCACGATTGGCATCCTTTTCGTAGTTTCTACAGGCTGTGTGAAAGATGACCCATTTATTACTTCTGCCTATTTCAAGCAGACTATGACCCGCGTGGATAGCCTGAAGAAAATAGAGACTGCTGTTACAGATTCGGTTTTTGCCGGATTTTCCAA
The DNA here is from genome assembly GCA_036170635.1 of Prolixibacteraceae bacterium. Lineage (GTDB taxonomy): Bacteria > Bacteroidota > Bacteroidia > Bacteroidales > Prolixibacteraceae > CAINVV01. The sequence goes on from JAVHPO010000078.1 coordinate 2,578, forward strand.
AATTAGCATTACGCCAACTATCAATAATCCGACCGATGACGCTGTAAATGGTAAGTTTGTCAGCGTACCGCTGGCCGGGTTTGGGAACCGCAAGGGGAAGCCTGCAACAGGTGTTCATGACAGCATTTTTGTCAGATCAGTGGCGCTGAAAGTGGGACCAAAACTGATGGTTTTCGTTGGTGCGGATTTGTTGATCATGCCGCCCAATCTCATCGATATGGTTACTGTGGAGCTTGCTGCAAAAGGTATCTCGAGGGATCAGCTGCTTTTCTCTGCTACCCATAGTCACTCCAGTGTTGGAGCTTGGGGGCCGGGTTTCATCGGGGAACAATTCGGTGGAAAGGCCAATGTCGCGATTCAGCAGTGGCTGGTTAACCGCATTGTAAAAGCGGCGGAGCTTGCTGTCAAAGATCTCTCAAAATCACAACTGACTTATGGTAGTTTTGATGCTGCCGGCTATACCCGAAACCGTTTCATCGGAGAGTTGGGTACCAAAAACAACGACTTTTCCTACATCCTTCTGGATCAGAAAGGGAAAAGAAAAGCCGTTATCGGTACTTTTTCTGCCCATGCCACCACACAGGGCGCCGGTAACATGGAATTCAGCGGCGACTATCCAGGTTACTGGGAGCGAAAAATGGAGACCGGCGCTTTCGATGTCGCCCTCTTTTGCGCCGGATCAATTGGAAGTCAGAGTCCATCAGGGAAAGGCAAAGGCTTTGAAAGTGCACGCTATATGGGCGAATCTCTGGCTGATAGCCTGATTCGCAGGCTGCCTGCTTCCTCTTACCAGGAAACCGCCACCTTGGCTGTCGCTACTTTGAGAGTTACAATGCCTGAATACCATCTGCGGCTGACCACGAGAATTAACATGGCTACCTGGTTAAGCAACAAATTAATGCCCGAGCCTAAGAATGTCTACATTCAGGCAATGCGGATTGGTAAATTGATCTGGATTTCGGCGCCGTGCGATTTCAGCGGTGAGTATGCACTCCAGATAAAAAATGCACTTGCCGCCAAAGGTTACGATGCGGTGGTCTCCAGCTTCAACGGTAGTTACGTGGGCTACATCGTACCGGGCAGGTATTTCTACATGGACGAGTATGAACCCAAACTGATGGGGTGGTTTGGACCAACCATGGGAGATTACTCGATGGACTTGATCCGGCATTTGACAGAAATCGTTGGAAAATAATTTTTTACCACAATAGGCACATAGGTCACAATAGAATCTCTGTGTCCTATGTGCCTACTGTGGTGAAATTCAAAATTTAAAATTCATGTAACTAATTAATAGTTAATCGAATGAATAATTTTAAGCGAATACTAAGAGTTTTTAAAAATATATTACTGGCACTTTTAGGGATCCTGCTGATAGTGCTGCTGGTTATTTTTACCAAACCTTTGTGGCGGCATTGGGTTACCTATCCCAATAACCAGAAACAGGTAGAGGCCTTTGCTTTGAGGAAGAAAGAGTGTCCGGATGTAACAGGTTTAAAGATTTACCGGGGAGTGATGCACCTGCACAGCTACTGGTCGCACGACAGCAAAGGAACGATCAGCGATCTGGTTGATGCCGCGAAACTTC
>JAVHPO010000078.1:4175-5516 GCA_036170635.1 Prolixibacteraceae bacterium
AAAATTGATGTCGCGAAGTTTCGCGGCATCAATTTTATCTTTCTGACAGACCATCCGCACGGAAACATAGATTCTTTTCCAAGGGGTTATGCCAGAGGTTTATACGATGGTGTGCTGCTCGAACCGGGCAGTGAGAAGCAGGGATTCGATGCCTGGCCGCTGAAGGATGGGGTAGTCAATTGGAATGCCGACAAAGATACGGTATCGAAACAGATCGTTTCGAAAGGGGGTATCGTCTTTTATGCACATACGGAGGAACCGCACAACTGGGCCAATCCATGGTACCAGGGCATGGAGATCTATAATTTTCACACGAATGTGAAGTTAAAAACTTCTACATGGCCTATACTTACTGACTTCCTGATAAACGGGAGTAAGTACCGTGCCTGGGCATACCGCACCATTTTCGATCGACAAACCGGGATTTTGGCCCGTTGGGACTCTCTCAATACTCAACGGAAAATTATCGGTTTCTCTGCGGTAGACGAGCACGAGAATGTCAATTTCAGGGCCAGGTACATAAAGGATGGCCGAATACAACTGATGGGTATTGACACGAAACCTGTCGGTATCTACCATGTATCCTTTTGGAACAAATGGCTGCTTGGCCCGCCCGACAAAGATGGCTGGATTTTCAAATGGATGTTGGTAAACACCTATGAGACATCCTTTAATAATTCTGTCAACTATCTCTTTGCAGATTCCCTTAATTTAAATAACATTTCGCGTCATATTATTGAAGGACACCATTTTACCGCTTTTAGATTTTTGGCCGATGCAACCGGGTTCTGTTGGTACGGGGAAGGTTCAGACGGGAAAATGCGCGGTATGATGGGTGATTCAATCAAAGTAGCCGACCTGAAACAACTGATGGCAATCTCTCCCTATCCTGGTCGTTTTACCCTGATCAAAGACGGTAAGACACTCGAAGTGACTGATGTTGAAGCTTATCAATATTCATTTGACAAATCACTTTCCAAAGGCGCCTATCGTCTCGAAGTCGAGGTGAAACCCGGCGAAGAATGGCAACCTTGGATCTACACAAATCCTATTTATCTTTACTAAAATAAAAGGATAAAGGATAAAGTCAAAAGGATAAAGTGAAAACGCGTTAATCGAGATTTTTGTAAAAATAATTTGTTTATAAGCATCAAGCCAATCTCTTAAGTTGCAGCGATTCAAGAAAATTAAAAGCCCTAGTCACTCTAAATTTATTTCACGGGGTCCACTTTATCCTTTTAACTTTATCCTTTATCCTTTTTTCAACCAACACATTCTTATTCTATTAACTATATTTAATTTTGAATTATCATGAGACTACTACTGATTCTGTTATTCGTA
>JAVHPO010000079.1:0-1112 GCA_036170635.1 Prolixibacteraceae bacterium
ATATTATATGTGTAAGGATTTGCAGTTATATAGCCAGGAATTTGTTCCTCCTTTTCATCCGAAGTAGATTTGACCTCCCCCGACCCCTCCAAAGGAGGGGAGTGGTGCACTAATTGTTGATTAGAACACGAATCAGAAGTCTCCCCTTTGGGGAGATTTAGAGGGGTCAAATAATTCATCATAGCATTCACTCAATATACCGAAAATAAATGAGAATTTCAAAATTTGTAGATAAAGAAGTTTAGCCAAACCCGCCAAACCAAAATAAATTCAATTAAGTTTGTAATTCTAAATTATTTCTGATGGGAAATGTGATCAGATTAAAGGATATAGTTAAGAATTATCAGGTTGGGACACAGATTGTCAGGGCCCTGCGAAAAGTGTCGCTGGATATTGACCGCGGAGAATATGTTGCCATCATGGGGGCATCGGGATCGGGGAAATCGACCCTGATGAACATCATCGGATGCCTGGATACCCCGACTTCCGGCAATTACCGGTTGAATGACAAAGATGTAAGCCTGATGGATGACGACCGGCTGGCCGAAATCCGCAATACCGAAATTGGATTTGTCTTTCAGACCTTCAATCTTTTACCAAGATATTCAGCGCTCGAAAATGTGATGCTGCCTTTGGTTTACGCCGGAGTTGGAAGAGCAAAACGTGAGGAAGTCGCTACCGGACAGCTTATAAATGTTGGTCTGGAGGACCGTATGGAGCACAAACCCAATGAGCTCTCGGGTGGTCAGCGGCAACGTGTGGCTGTGGCCAGGGCGCTTGTCAATACCCCTTCCATTCTACTGGCCGATGAACCTACCGGGAACCTGGACTCCAAAACTTCCGAAGAGATCATGAAATTATTTGCCGATATCCACGCAAAAGGGAATACTATCATCCTGGTTACACACGAGGAGGAAATTGCCCGTCATGCTTACAGAATCATCAAATTAAAAGACGGAGTCGTTGAGATGGATTATGTGAATCCTAATCCGATCTATTAACGTAGAAGGGAGGAAAGAAAGAGGGAGAGACTGGGACGACTGGGACGACTGGGACGACTGGGACGACTGGGACAATGGAAGGACTGAGGACTGGGAACTGGGAAATCGAAG
>JAVHPO010000080.1:0-23139 GCA_036170635.1 Prolixibacteraceae bacterium
AGTTTAATATTTTGTGAGCTCATATCCTGTAATTTTTACTTTATTGTCAAATTAGTACTGTAAAAGTACTTAAAAATAGACATTCTATCAAGACAATTTTAATCCTAATTAGAAGCTAAAATTCCTTTTCTCAGTCGTTATAGAAATATAATAGTATAGATTCCAATAACTTAGATGTTTCCTGCGATTTGAGGTCGAAATTATTGATCAGGATGGCAAACAGAATCGTTTTTTGGCTTTTTGTCTTCATCAAACCGGCAATGCTTCTGACGTGTGCCATTGATCCTGTCTTGGCAGTGACATTTTTTTCGAGCGGAGTACCCTTGAACGAATTTCGAAGCGTGCCATCAACCCCGGCAATTGGTAAAGCATTCAGAAAGATCATCCTGTTTGGTCCGTCGTAAAGATATTTCATCGTTTCGACAACCATTTTGGCTGTTAGCGCATTGCTTCTTGTCAGACCACTCCCGTCTGCCGGGAAAAAACCACTGGAGTCGATCCCTTTGTCCAGACAAAATTTATGGTAGGCCTCCAGGCCTTTTTCCCTTGAGGGTTCGCCCGAATATTTCCTGCCAATTTCACAAAGAAGGTGTTCGGCATACAAATTGAGACTCTCCTTGTTCAATGGGCCAATCAGGTCTTTCACGGGAGGTGAGAGCTGGGTGCCCACCAGTGTTCTGGCGCTTTTGTCACCTTCCGGTACTTTGATGACATCCCCTGAAAGATCGATTCCCTCCTCTTTCAATTTTTTAAGAAGGGCTTGTCCGGCAATTTGCGGTGGATCAGGCATCGCAGCCTTGATCACAAAATCGGTTTGATCGGCAGGTATCGTTCCTTCGATGGTTTGGTGCAAGGCCCCAGGTGCACCGTAAACAATGGTGTGGTCTCCGGCTTCGGCAGAGGAGGTCACATTGTTGTCTAAAATGAGACCTGGTATCTCCGGATCAATTGATTTGATTGTGGTTTTTACTCCTACGGTTTTAGAGGAGGAAAAATGGATATTGTAAAGGTTATCCTGGTAAGTGATCGCGGAGACTCCTGCACCATAATAATTCCCGATATCATCCCAGGCCCAGCCACCCGGAATGGAAGCATGCTCAAGTGTTGAGAGATCGAGAAAAATATTGCCCTTAATCTTTCTGATACCACTCTTTTTCAGATGAGCGATCCAGTTTGACATACAATCCTTGTAGTGATCCTCAAAAAAGGAGGAAAAGAAAGCAGGATCGCCACCCCCTTTCAGGATGAGATTCCCGGTTAGGGTACCATTTTTTGGGTCGAGCTTTCCGGAATAGTAGAGTGAGGTTGAAAAGGTATAATCAGGACCCAGGATTTCCAAAGCAACGGCGGTGGTAAAAAGTTTCATGACAGAGGCGGAAGAGAGACTTTTCTGATCCGTTTCACATAACAGTTCTCCGGTTCTGGCATCAATGGCATAAATACTGTATGAAGAGGTAGGTAGTGATCCAGTACTAAAAAAATGACCAACAGAATTTTTTTGCGCGAACATTTGCTGCAAGGGATTGCAGCAGAGTAGGATAAAAAGGAATATTGGTCTCATTTATTAATCTTTGGTTGTAGTTTGTACAAAGATAAACAACCCAGTAAGAGTAGGAAATTTCAGAACCAATATCCCAGCGAGAGGAAGGGAATAAAGTCTCTGTTAAAGTTAGTAAAGCTCAGATTTAATTCAATTGGGCCCACCACACTGTCGTAGGCACCATTTAAACCAAAACCGAAGATGGTTTTTTGATTGGTCAGCAAGAGGTTTTCCTCGCTGTACATACCAAAATCGCCCACTGTAGAGACATATATTTTCTCCCACATACGGAGCCTGGCCTCCAGTCTGGCCACACCTATACTGCTTGTATTGATCTCCATCCTGTGTAAGCCATAGAATGGAATATTGTTTTCCATGTAATTGGTCTGTTGTACGCCCCCTAAAAATGACCTATGGAAATAGGATTCCGCCTGACCGAAGATGATTCTGCTGTTGATTGAATAGAGCAGGGTAATCCGATCGGAGATGGAGCGGACCCTTTTGAATGAGAAATCACCTATCAGGATTGGGTTGTTGTTCCCGTTGTTAAGTAAAAACTTAGCACCACCGCTTATATTTATTCCTTTTGTTGGAAAGTAAATTTTGTCGAGCCGGTTGTGTTCTATTTTTGCAAAGAGGTTGAAATAGGCTTTGTTTCTTATCTTATACCCGGAAGTGTCTCCAATGGCGGCTTCTAACTTGTATCTATCCATGGAGGTTCCTATAGTAAACCGGGTTGCATCGGTGATGAAAGAGTGGGTTGCCAACTGTAAATTGAGCAGCGACATCTCTATTTCCGCGGTTTTATTCCCTGATCCATAGCGGTAATACCGATCGGCCACATACATCAATTTGGAGTAAAAACCGGGCTTCCATCCGCGGTCGATCGAATATTGCCCTGAGAACATGGGGTACTGTGAAAGTTTTGCATCCATCGACAGCCTCGATCCAAAGAAATTTTGGTTTCTGATGGTGATGTTGATCAGCATGGCCGATCTCAAATCGGAGTCGTAATGAAGACCAGCATTGACTTTGTTGTTTTTGCGCTCCTTTACCTCTACCTTGAGGGTCTTCTTTGTATTACCAACGAGCTGGTAATTCACGTATTCATAATTTCCTGTAGAGTAAAGCCGTGAGATACCATTTCTCAAATGCTCAAGGGTAACGTGCTGATCACGTTTGATCCCTGTCTGACCAAGATAGAAGGCTATTTTGGTTCGATCAGTGCCAGTTACTTCAATCTGGCTGATAACCAACGTTGTATCCTTGCTGATCAGGCGATGGATGGTGCGTGGTTTTGCCACCAAATGAAGTGAATCCCTCAGTCTTATCAACTGCGGTAGCACCCTGCGGGCCGCATCTTCACCACGCTTTATAAGGATTTCGGCTGACTCGGCATTAAAACTTGCAGCCGAGAAGTCATGAATATAGGGTCGAATATAAATATCCACGGCTTTTGCATTCTTATCGCTTTTCTGCCTGCCCATAAAGTTCATCATCTGGGATACCACCTCCGGGATACCTTGCAGATCTTCGGGGGTCATTAAGCTGTCCATGATGTCGACGCCAATAATGATGTTTGCTCCCATCTGCAGGGCCCTGTCGACCGGATAATTGTTAATAATACCACCATCAACCAACATTTGGCCGTTGATTTCGGTCGAAGTAAATGCTGCCGGGATTGACATACTTGCCCGCATGGCCTTCGGAAGATAACCTTTATCGAGAACCACCTCCTCTCCGGTGGTCAAATCGGTTGCGATGCAGAGAAAAGGGATGGGGAGTTTGGAAAAGTCATACACATCATGAAACCCAAGCGTGAGGTAGGTAAACAGTTCCATGGCATTCTGGCCGTTGAGGACACCATTGGAGAGGGTGAGTTTCTTCTGGTCGAATGGGAAGCTGACATTGTACCTCGATTCGTCCGATTTGTCGAATGGAGTAACAAACTCAGGTTTGTATTCATTGCTCAGCAAACTGTTCCAATCCTGCCTCTTGACAATTTTTTCGAGCGTTGCAGCATCGTATCCGCAGGCATACAAGCCTCCGACAATGGCTCCGATGCTGGTCCCTGCGATGTAATCTATTGGAATTTTGGCCTCTTCCAATACTTTTAATACTCCAACATGCGCAAATCCTTTGGCTCCTCCTCCGGATAACACCAATCCGATTTTTGGCTTGGTGATGGCCGTTTGCCCCAAAAGGAAGAGGGCAAAACAGAAGAAAATTAATGTGATAGCCAATCTTTTCATCTGCGAACCGAATTTCAGTTTGAACATAACGATTAATCCAATGAAAACCCCTAATAAAAAGTTATTTTATTATTAAATTAAATAGGGGTAAAATATAGTTGAACTGTCTTGGGAATAGTAGGGAAGAAGAGCGATAGTCCTAAATCGGTTCAATCAAAAATATCCCTTCAACATCAAGACAGTTTTAACTGTGAAAATTCTGAAAATTTATTGATAGTCATTCGTTAATTTTAATTCTTATCAAGATGAAAACACAAATTACTTCCCGTTTTAGCAATCACATTTATCGGATTTTGCTTATGTTGATTGTTATTTGGTGCAGTGGCTTGAAGGCTGAAGCGAATATGGACAACATGGCCGATTCACTTAAATACAAGCAATTCAAAGGGTCAGTGATTGATATGGAATCCAGAAAAGCCCTCGGTTTTGCGACATTGACTTTAGAGGGGACCAACCTTTCAACAGTTGCCAACAGCGAAGGTGAATTTTCATTCAAAGTACCGCTCAACCAAGCCACCGGAAATGTGGTCGTCTCTTACCTGGGACACAAGGATAAAATCCTCAGTCTCACGGTTCTCAAACCGGAAAGAAACCGCATCGAACTCGAATTGCTTACTGTAACACTGAGCACCATCAGCGTTCATCCCAAGGATCCGGACATGCTCATGAACGCCATCATGAACCAGAGGGCCCAGAATTACAGCCAGGATCAAAACAAGATGATCGTTTTTTACCGTGAAACAATCAAAAAGAACAAGACTTATGTCTCCCTTTCCGAAGCCGTTCTGGATCTCTACAAGCAACCTTGCTTATCAGGAAGGTCAGATCAGATTGAGCTTTCCAAAGGAAGAAAGAGCACCGATTACACCAGGTTGGACACCATCACCTTCAAATTGCAGGGCGGCCCCTATACCTCGGTCCTGCTCGACATCATGAAGAATCCTGAAATGGTATTCACCGAAGAGATGATGAAAAACTACGATTTCACCATTGAGAATATTTCCAAAATCGGCGACAGGTTGATGTATGTGATTGATTTCAAACAAAATATAAATACCAAAGAGCCGTTGTACTATGGCAAGTTGTATGTTGATACTGAAAGCCTTGCCATCATTAGCGCCACTTTTAGCCTTAACGTCGAAGATAAGTTTGCTGCATCTGACCTGTTCATCAGAAAGAAGCCAATGGGTGCCAAAGTGTATCCAACTGAGGCAACCTACCAGGTGAACTACCGTGAAAAGGGAGGGAAATGGTTCTTTGGATACTCGAGGGTAGAGATCATCTTCAAAATTGAGTGGAAGAAACGGCTTTTCAACACCCACTACGCAAGTACGATAGAAATGGCTGTTACCGACTGGACGAAAAGTCCGGTTAAGAACGCCAAACCAACCGACCGGCTGAAGCCCTATGTGGTCATGATGGATGAAGTATCAGGTTTTGCGGATCCCGAATTCTGGGGAGTCCAAAATGTGATTGAACCGGAGAAATCCATCGAGCAGGCCATCAGGAAGATTCAACGCAAGATGAAGTACAATTAAACACCCATTTCCCTGGCAATTCGCTGAAAAATTCCAGGGGAAAATATCTGTTGTAGAATAAAATAGATGTTCCTGATCTATCCCACGAATCCCTCTTTGCTTAAAGGGGAGTAGGGGAAAGGTCAGAAACATTTTTAATAACATGTTATTCAGAGGGTAACCTTTTCTCTTTTTTTGGTATTAAGGTTGTTGATAACCTAAGTTACCGTAAGGTCTAAACCGTAATTTGCAAGTGCAGTCCCCTCCCATAATTAACTGCACTTGAATACCTAAATACACTTTGCAGTTATAAGTTGACTTAAATCCCTAAAGGCTCCTTGTTTCCCGGCAATATTTGTTGACAGTAGTTTACGCGCCTGCTCTTTCGTGGTATGTGCCTCTCTACAAAAAGCGACTAAGAATTTGAATCATTAGAAGGTTAGCGGTTACGGTGCTATCTACACTTTGTAACTTGAATCGATTCGGGCTTAATTACTGTGTAGATTATTGCAGGAGTCGAAAAAAATTATGGGATTGCCGAAAAACTTTCAGATGCAGAAACGGATTTTTTAATGAAGCTGGTTTTGCTGCGGGGGTATTGTCATTGATGTTAAACTGATGAGAATAGTAAAATTACCAGCTCAGGGAATGGGAAATCTAATAAACCACTTCGGTAACTTCTATTCCCGTTCAAAATTTCTATCGTTGGGGGTATTTTGTAGCATTTACCTATAATCTAAAGACCAATTAGCGGTAGCGCTATGGTGGCTTTTTAAGGTCCGATGCACGTATGTAGTCATACCTGTTTGTATCGGTTGCCTACTTAGCTTGCTTTTAGCATCGAAATTTCCATTCCTCTTCCAATCCCGCAATATGATTTTTACATTAACAATTTACCTTCAACTAAGTTGTTTGATTTACATTTCTGACAGTTTCACTAACTTCGTGCGGTTTTTATCAAAAAATTAGTTATCATTCAGTTAGCGAATAGATTGTATCACTTAAATAGTTCACGAAATGTTAATAAGTAAAGTCGTTGGAAGAGAAATCCTTGATTCACGCGGTAACCCGACCGTAGAAGTAGAAGTAACCCTTGAGAGCGGTTTTGTTGGCCGTGCAGCTGTACCATCCGGAGCATCTACCGGAGAAAACGAGGCAATTGAGCTTCGCGACGGAGACAAGAAAAGATACCTTGGCAAAGGCGTTTTGAAAGCCGTTGAAAATGTCAACGCAGTGATTGCTGAGCATGTTGTTGGAATGAGCGCACTGAACCAGGTAGCCCTGGATCACGCACTGATTGCACTTGATGGGACCAAAACCAAATCCAAATTGGGTGCCAATGCCATCCTTGGTGTCTCTCTGGCTGTTGCCAAAGCCGCTGCTGCTTATCTCGAAATGCCGCTTTACCGTTACATTGGTGGTGTGAACGCAAGAACCTTGCCTGTACCAATGATGAACATTATCAACGGTGGTTCACACTCCGATGCCCCTATCGCTTTCCAGGAATTTATGATCCGCCCGATCGGTGCCCCTTCTTTTCGTGAAGCTTTGCGTATGGGCGCCGAGGTTTTCCACAGCCTTAAAAAAGTATTGAAAGGCCGGAACCTGAGCACCGCGGTGGGTGATGAAGGTGGTTTTGCCCCAAAACTGGATGGAACAGAAGATGCATTGAACAGCATCATCCTGGCTATCAAAAATGCCGGCTACAAACCTGGCCGCGCCGAAGAGGGCGGGGAGATCTCTATCGCTCTCGACTGTGCGGCTTCTGAATTCTACAAAGATGGCATCTACAACTATGCCAAATTTGAAGGGGCGAACGGCGCAAAACGCAACAACAAAGAGCAGGTAGAATACCTTGCCTCTCTGGTTGCCAACTTTCCGATTGACTCCATTGAAGACGGTTGCTCAGAAAATGACTGGGACGGCTGGGTAATGCTGAACAATAAACTGGGCGATAGCTGCCAGTTGATAGGAGACGATTTATACGTTACCAATGTTGAATACTTAAAAAAAGGGATCGAACTTGGTGCTGCCAACTCTATCCTGATCAAAGTAAACCAGATTGGAACTTTAACCGAAACCCTGGATGCCATCGAAATGGCCCACCGTGCAGGTTACACCAGCGTTACATCTCACCGCTCCGGTGAAACGGAAGATGCTACCATCGCCGATATCGCGGTAGCAACCAACGCAGGTCAGATCAAAACCGGATCACTCAGCCGCTCCGACAGGATGGCCAAGTACAACCAGTTACTCCGCATCGAAGAGGAATTGGGCGCATCAGCCGTTTACGGGTATAAAAAAGTAATTAAGAAGTAAGAAAGCGCTTCCGATATATTGGAAAGGCATCCGTGAGGGTGCCTTTTCTGGTTTTTATCTGTTATCCACGTTCTCCGGGTACATATCGATATTCATCAGCCTGTACTCCGCCATTTGAACAAACTTGGTTCCCGGTTTGCCGTAATTGCAGTAGGGGTCGATGCTGATACCTCCCCTTGGGGTGAATTTTCCCCAAACTTCAATGTACCGGGGGTCCATTAATTTGATCAGGTCCTTCATGATAATGTTGACGCAATCTTCGTGGAAATCGCCATGGTTTCGGAAACTGAATAAATAGAGTTTTAAACTCTTGCTCTCCACCATTTTGAGATCCGGGATATAACTGATGTAGAGTGTGGCAAAGTCTGGCTGACCGGTTATCGGACAGAGAGTCGTGAACTCCGGACAGTTGAATTTTACCCGGTAATCATTGTCGGGATGCTTGTTGTCGAATGTTTCCAACACTTCAGGGTGATAATTGAAATCATAAGTGGTTGACTTGCCCAAACTATTCAATTTGTCCATTTGCTTCAGAATTTAAGTATTTTACCAATCCTCTGTTTCTAAGTTTACACGATGGGCAGGTGCCGCACCCATCCCCCGGGATGCCATGATAGCAGGTAACCGTTTGATTTCTCACCAGATCAAAAACATCCAGTTCATCGGCCATCCGCCAGATTTCAGATTTGTTGAGCCACATCAGAGGCGTGTGAATGCGGTATTCATAATCCATTGAGAGATTTAGCGTTTGATTGAGGGACAGGATAAAATCATTGCGGCAATCAGGATATCCACTGTAATCCGACTGCCCCACACCTGTTATGAGGTCATGGATGTTGTTCGATTTGGCAAAAATAGCCGCATAGGTGAGAAAAAGCATATTTCTTCCTTCCACCAGGGTGTTGGGAGGCCGGTGATCGGGCTGATCCGACTCAACATTGATAGCTTTGTCTGTCAGTGCATTGTGAGAAACGCTACTCAGAAGGTTCAATTGAAAAATTTGCAGAGGAACACCTGCCTGCTCCGCAATCTGTTTGGCGGCGGTCAATTCGACAACATGTCTTTGTCCGTAATTGAAGGCGATCGCATAAACCTGGTCAAACTGCTTTTTTGCCCAGAAAAGACAGGTGGTAGAATCCTGACCACCCGAATAAACGACCAACGCCTTAGACCTGTCCATCAGACTTGTTGAATTAAAAAGGGATTATAAGAAATAGCATTGTCGTAAGCATCAGATCCCTCCACTTTTTTAACCCATTTCACAACGACAATTGTCAAAGGCAAAATCACAATTTCATAAATGGTTTTAATGAGGGCCTGAGTAAAGATCATGCCAATCAATGCTTTAAATGGTAAATTACCGGCAAATGCGATCAGGATAAAAATCATGGAGTCGGCTGTTTCGCCAACCAAGGTAGAGAGTATGGCACGTACTGAAAAATTCCTCCCCTTCATCAACACCTTCACCCTACTCATCACGATGGCGTTTAAAAAGGAGCCGACAAGATAGGCCATGAGACTGGCAACCACAATGCGTGGAGTACTTCCCAAAATAGTATTAAATGCCTCCTGATTGTGCCAGAAAGGAGCCGCTGGTACGATGATAGCCAGGGAGAAAAACAGAACAGCCAGAATGTTTACAGCAAAACCGGACCAGATAATTAGCCGGGCTTTCCGATATCCCCATACTTCCACAATCACATCATTGATAATATAGGCGATGGGAAAAATCAGGACACCGGCAGGTGCGGCCCAGGAACCAATTAAAATAATTTTTGTGGCTAATATGTTGGATATCAACAAACAAATTGCAAACAGGATGCCTGCAAGCATAAACAGGACAGAAACGGATCTTTTCATTTTACTTGTTTTTTACGTGGTGTTCAAGCACACGGAGTGAATGACTCAATTTGACCGCAAAGGTATATACAATATGGTAAATGTCCTAATTCCGAGAACCAATCTAATATTTTTACCATGTTGAAAGATCAAAAATGAAGTTTCAACTTAATTCATCCTAAATTTTAATCTATTTTTAGCAAAAAAAAAGTACAAATCTCCGGCGTTCCCCAATTTGTAATCTTTAATTTGTAATTTGTAATTTTTATCAGCCATACTAAACTAACAGTCAAACTCAATGAATGTACTCTTAGGGATTATTTTTCACTCGATCGGTGGCTTCGCTTCCGGTAGTTTTTATATGCCTTTCAAAAAGGTAAAAGGCTGGGCATGGGAAAGTTATTGGATCATTGGCGGGCTCTTCTCCTGGCTGATCGTTCCTCCGTTGGCTGCCTACCTTACCGTACCCGGATTCGCGGCCATCATCGGTTCCGCATCCGGCAACATTCTCGGAATCACATACCTGATGGGACTTCTTTGGGGGATCGGTGGATTAACCTACGGTCTGGGTGTCAGATACCTGGGCATGTCGCTCGGTAATTCCGTGATTTTGGGCTTCTGTTCTGCCTTCGGGGCATTGGTTCCCTCCATTTACTATTCCCTCCATCCAACTGTTGGGAAAGTTTCATTTGTCGACATGATCTCCCATCCCGGAGGCCAGCTGGTTTTGCTGGGGGTTGTGGTTTGTCTGACAGGTATCGCAATATCTGGTATGGCAGGCTGGAAGAAGGAAAAAGAGCTTTCCCCGGAAGAGACAAAGGCCAGCGTTCAGGAGTTTAGCCTGGTCAAAGGTTTGATCATTGCCACAATATCCGGAATCCTCAGCTCCTTCTTTAATTTTGGTATCGAAGCCGGAAAGCCAATGGCCGCAGAAGCCGTCAAGGCCGGGTTCAATCCGTTGTTTCAAAACAATGTGACTTTTGTTGTCATCCTTTGGGGCGGACTCACTACCAACCTGATCTGGACCACCATTTTGAACCTTAAAAACAAAACATACGGCAATTTTACTGACCTGAAGAAACCACTGTTGAACAACTATTTTTTCGCGGCGCTGGCCGGAACAACCTGGTTTATGCAGTTCTTTTTCTACGGAATGGGCGAAAGTAAACTGGGCAATGGCGCCAGTTCCTGGATTCTTCACATGTCCACCATCATCCTGACTGCCAATATGTGGGGACTTTACAACAAAGAGTGGAAAGGGGTTTCACCGGCTACCTTCCGGACTTTTGTAATTGGAATCGTAACGATTTTGCTTTCAGTCTTCATTGTCGGGATTGGTAACTCAATCTAAAGCAAAAATGTTGATTCTTAGGAAGCGCTTAAAATTATTACACAGAGAAATTATTACTCCTGAATGAGACTACAAATGACTTTGATATTGTTGCCTGATCGACGAAACACTTGAGGAACCCCAGAGTGCACAGAGAGAAAAATCGCAAGCGATTTTTAAACTCTGCGAACTCATTTTTAACTCTGAAATTTATTCAGAGGCAAAAATATATCTATACACACTAAATTCTCAATTATTTGAAAATTATTCTCTGTGTTAAAGAATTAAGTGATCTCTTAATAACTATTAGTGACTTCAACATTTTAATAGAACATAAAATATTCAGAAAATGAACAAAGAACTGATTTTAAAATCCTACGCCACCGCCAAAGAGATCTATGGTTCTTTTGGTGTAGATACCGATCTTGTTTTGGAGAAGATGGATCAACTCAGCATCAGTCTTCACTGCTGGCAAACTGACGATGTGGGAGGCTTCGAAACGCCTGATGCGGCCCTCTCGGGAGGCGGTATCCAGGCTACCGGAAATTATCCCGGGAAAGCAAGAAATATCACTCAGGTTCGTGCCGACCTCGAAAAGGTTCTCTCGCTCCTACCGGGAAAGCAGCGCATCAACCTTCACGCCATTTATGGAGATTTCGGAGGAGAGTTGGTCGACCGCGACCAAATCGAATTGAAACATTTTCAAAGCTGGATCGACTGGTGCAAAAAGCTGGGAATTGGTATGGATTTCAATGCTTCCTGCTTCTCCCATCCCAGGGCTGCCGATGGATTCACACTCTCCAGCAAAAATGAGGAGAATCGAAAATTCTGGGTCGAGCATGTGCGGCGATGCCGTGCCATCTCTGCCGAAATAGGTAAACAGCTGGGAACACCCTGTGTTCACAACACCTGGATTCCTGACGGATCGAAAGATACTCCCATCGACAGGAATGGTCACAGGGCGCTGCTCAAAAAGTCGCTCGACGAAGCCATGGCCGTCGACTACCCAAAAAGCCAGATGAAGGATGCTGTAGAGAGCAAACTCTTTGGCATCGGCGCCGAATCGATGACGGTGGGCTCCCACGATTTCTACCTCGGTTATGCCATCTCCAACAAAAAACTGATCTGCCTCGACAACGGCCACTTTCACCCGACCGAGCAGGTTGGCGATAAGATTTCTGCCTGCCTGCAGTTTCTGGATGAGGTGCTGTTGCATGTGACCCGTCCGATCCGCTGGGACTCCGACCATGTGGTCACACTCAACGAAGACCTGCAGCTGATCGCGCACGAAATCGTCCGCAACAATTTCCAAAGCCGCGTCAACATTGGCCTCGATTTCTTCGATGCCTCCATCAACCGCATCGGCGCCTATGTCGTTGGCGCCCGCTCTACCCAGAAAGCATTCCTGATAGCGCTGCTCGAACCAACCAAACTTTTGCTGGAACTCGAAGAAAAAGGGATGAACTTCGAGCGGCTGGCCTACCTCGAAGAGCAGAAAACCATGCCCATCGGCGCCGTTTGGGCCTATTACCTGATGAAATCGGGAGTGCCGGTTGGACCGGATTATGTGGAGGAGATCCGGGCTTACGAGCGGGATGTACTCAGCAAGAGGTAAATAAGGATAAAGGATAAAGTAAAAAGGATAAAGTAGAACAAAAGGATAAAGGATAAAGTAAAAAGGATAAAGTACGCCATAATCTTGAGTTGATGCAATATTTAGAATGCCCGTTTTTGGATTTCATCTAGCACAAAGCACGGGGCTCACTTTATCCTTTTGACTTTATCCTTTATCCTTAATCTCCATCAAAAGCTTGAATTATTAATTACAGACAAGACATAAATGAACAGCGAACTCCAAGCCCTAATCCGGGTCTCCCGCCTTTTCGGGTCCGATCCCTCCTTTGTGATTGCCGGTGGCGGAAACACCTCCTATAAAAATGTGGAGATGATCTGGATCAAGGCCAGTGGTATATCGCTGGCCACCATCGATGAAAAGGGGTTTGTCTCGCTGTCGAGGGAGAAGCTCAAAGGCATCTCGCAAAAAAAGTACAGCGCCGATCCACTTTTGCGCGAAAGCGAGGTAAAAGCCGATCTGCACGAGGCAATTATCTCCCCAAAAGAGCTAAGGCCATCGGTCGAAACCTCTTTGCACGATCTGATCAGCTACCGGTATGTGGTGCATACCCATCCAACCAAAGTGAACGCGGTGATGTGTTCGAATTTGGCAGAGACGAGCTGCAGGGAGCTCTTTGATGATAAAGCCCTGTTTGTACCATACACCGATCCGGGATACATTCTTTTTAAAGTAGTGGCCGAAGCGATCAGAAAATTTACCGAAAGCCATGGGTATGAACCACAGCTGATTTTTTTGGAAAACCATGGCGTCTTTGTGGGAGCCAATTCAACCGAAGAGATAGAATCCATCTATGCCGAACTGATGTCAACCATTGAGGCAAAATTGTGCCAACAACTTCCGGGTACGGTAAGATCAGATGTAAAATCGGTGATCATTGACCGGCTTGCTGAGTTGCATCCCGGCTATGCAGGGTTCAGTGCCATCGGATTCAGTAGCGAACTGACCGACTGGTTCCTTGCTTCGGAGGATTCATTCGCCAAAGCAAATAAATCTTTTACCCCGGATGATATAGTCTATTGCAAAGCTCACTATCTTTATATCCCCGCCGGGAAAAACGATGCTGAATTATTTGCCATAACATCTGAAAAGATTGCGGACTATTTTACAAAGTACGGGTATCTTCCCAAGGTAATTGCAGTTCAGCAACTGGGGGTTTTCGGGATTGAGGAGAGCCTGAAATCGGCTTCCAACGTATTGGACGTTTATGAGAACATTCTGAAAATCAGTTTTTATACGGAGAATTTCGGCGGGCCTAAATTTATGAACGACGAACAGATCGCCTTCATCGACAATTGGGAAGTGGAAAATTACAGAAGGAAAATCGGGAAATCCTGAGATTTCCTTTTCGAATCTATTGGTTAATAATACTTTTAGTTATGCTTTACAAAAGAATTCTGCCTGCCTTACTGGTTTTGACGCTGGCTGTCTATTTTATTGCCAGGTACAAAGGGCCTGAACCGGGTGTTATTACGACTATCGACAAGAGTAATCTGGAAGAATACTGGAGAATTAAGGAGGTAAATGTGGCGGATGGTCAATTTCTGCTTGCGAAAAGCAGCGCGTCCATCACCTCCAGGTTCAGGCTACGTGATTTTGAAATCAACTTCAAGATGAAAACGACGAAAGGAGCGGTTGGAATGGTGAATTTCGCCACTTCGAAAAGCTACGATTCCAAAACCTTCAGAGGTTACTCCGTGTTGATCAACAACAGCGATTACAGTACCGGAATTGACCAAAAAACTGGTAGTTTGAGCAAGATCCGTAACAATTTTGTACGGACCGCCGAAGAGAACGAATGGTTTGATCTCCATGTCTCGGTCGAGGGGAACCACATTGAAGTTGAGGTAAACGGGAAACTGATCAGCGAATATACAGAACCTCTAAATCCAAGGAGGCTTGAAAACCTTACGGGGATAGTCCTTTCCAGAAGCTTTATCTCCCTTCGAAAGTCCAACGATCAGGGTGAAATCGTGGTGGCTGATATGAAAATAAAACCGATCATTGATAAAAATAGTCGTGTTATTTTGCCGGTAAAAGCAGATTCGCTGACTGATGTGATTGACAGCCTGAACCAGCGCGAATTTCCGCTGATCGACTTTCATGTGCACCTCAAGGGTGGCCTTACCATGGACCAGGCTTGCCAGCATGCCAGAAGCAATGGCTTTGTGTATGGTGTCGCGGCCAACTGCGGATTAAAATTCCCGGTTACCAATGATTCAACATTGAATAGCTACCTGAAGAGTATTGCAAAAGAGCCCGTTTTCAAAGCCATGCAGTGCGAAGGGCGCGAATGGGTGACCCTCTTCACCCCGCAAGCCGTAGCCGGATTCGATTACATCTTTACCGATGCCATGACCTGGACTGACCACAAAGGCCGTAGAATGAGGCTTTGGATGCCGGCTGAAACCTTTGTCGACAATGACCAGCAGTTTATGGATATGCTGGTTGGAAAAATTGAGGCCATCATGGATGCTGAACCAGTCGATATTTATGTCAATCCGACTTTTCTGCCCGAAAGGCTTTCTCCCCGTTACGATGAACTTTGGACACCCGAGCGAATGGATAGGGTTGTCAATGTCCTGCTAAGAAACCAGGTAGCCCTGGAGATCAATGCCAGATACAAAATACCAAGCCTTGCCTTTATCAAAAAAGCCAAAGCTGCCGGTGTAAAATTTACCTTCGGTACCAACAATGTCAAAAACGACGACCTCAACCGACTCGAATATTGCCTGAAAATTATCAAAGAGGCAGGCCTTACCGCAGACGACATCTTTATGCCCCGTGCGCGCACCGACAGGAAGATACTCAAGAAAGGGTTGCCGGCCACTATCACTGGTTAGAAACAGAGGGGGCGACTAGGACGACTGGGATGACTAAGATGACGGAGAGATTGAAACGGTGAAACAGAGAAGTTGAAATATCCAATATGTCCAATAGGTCAGTGAGGTTATTTCATTGCCGTCTGCTTTAGCTGACGGGTAAAAGATGCAAAATCTATCTGGGCTTTAGCCCAATCAGTCTATTTGGCTAAAGCCCGATCTCTTGTTTACTCCTAATCCGTCAGCTAAAGCAGACGGCAATTAAATGGGGAAAGGCATTCCAATGGTTTTGAACCACCATAATGCACTCTTACATATCCAGCCGCAGAGCGGCGGTATTTTGGTAGCCCGGGGTCAAGCGACGAAGGAGTGACAACCCGGGGGGTTGAGAATGATGAAAAAAGTACCGTCCGCGGTAGCATGCCAAAAAAAGAAGGTAAGTCATTTTCGGACGGAATTGTAGCAGTTATGAAAAAAGCAACGAATTTGAAAACATTTAAATAATTCGCAAAATATGTTTACCAAAGAAACTTACATCCAACGCAGGGCAACGCTTCGCAGCAAAATCGGCTCCGGCCTGATCCTGATTCCCGGCAACCAGGAGTCACCCATGAATTACACCGACAACACCTACCATTTCAGACAGGACAGCACCTTCCTTTACTATTTTGGTTTGGACCTGCCGGGAATGTTCGGGGTGATCGATGTCGATAACAACCACGACCTCCTTTATGCCAATGATGTCGATATTGAAGACATCATTTGGATGGGCCCTCAAAAATCCATAGCCGAACAGGCATTTATAGTCGGAGTAGATGTTACAGCACCCTTGGAGCAACTCAGCCAAACTATTGACAGAGCCATCAAAGCCGGCAGAAGGATTCACTTTACACCGCCTTATCGGGCCGAAAACCAGATACAGTTAAGCAACATTCTGGGCATTAAAGTTTCCAATATCAAACAGTATGCCTCTCTCTTATTGATCCAGGCCATCGTATCCATGCGTTCCATCAAGGATGCAGCCGAGATTGCAGAAATCGAACTAGCTTGCGCTACCGGATATGAGATGCACGTAACTGCCATGAAAATGGCACAACCAGGCACCATGGAGCAACAGATCGCCGGAATACTGGAAGGGATAGCCCTTTCCAAAGGCACCGGAACCTCTTTCCCCATCATCCTTACCCAGAACGGTGAGACACTCCACAACCACAACCACTCCTTTCCTCTGGAAACGGGAAGGTTGATGATCGTTGATGCCGGGGCTGAATCCAATGGCCATTATGCCTCCGATTTTACCCGTACCATCCCGGTAGGAGGGAAGTTCAGTCAAAAACAAAAAGATATTTACAACATCGTGCTCGCCGCCAACAACAAAGGGTTTTCGCTCACAAAGCCAGGCGTGACCTACCAATCGGTGCACCTTCAGACGGCCAGAGTGATTGCCGCCGGACTGAAAGAGCTGGGTCTGATGAAAGGGGATGTGGATGAGGCCGTGGCCAGCGGAGCGCACGCCCTCTTCTTTCCGCACGGGTTGGGTCACATGATGGGACTCGATGTGCACGACATGGAAGATTATGGCCAGATCCATGTTGGCTACGACAACGAAATCCGTCCGATCGACCAGTTCGGAACCGCCTACCTCCGCCTTGGACGCAGGCTTCAACCCGGTTTTGTGATCACCAACGAACCCGGTATCTATTTTATTCCCGCCCTGATCGAAAAATGGGGAAAAGAGGGCATCAACAAGGAGTTTATCAACTTCGACAAAGCGAAATCCTATCTGGGCTTCGGCGGTATCCGCCTCGAGGATGATGTGCTAGTAACCGAATCTGGCGCCAGGTTGCTGGGTAAGCGGATCCCGATCAGTGCGGAAGAGGTTGAGGCTGTTGTTGCAGGCCGGTGAGAAGGACTGGGACGACTGGGACGACTGGGACGACTGGGAGGAGTTGAGGATCGGAAGACTGAAGACTGAAGACTGGGGACTGAAGACTGAACACTTGGAGACTGGGAGAGTGCTGCGTTGCAACGGAGTATGGGCAATTAAAAATCAAATCATGATGATATGAGAAACATAATAGTTAAGTCTCTGTTTGTGCTTGTGGTAATGACCGCAATTAATCTCGGAGTTTCCGGGCAGTCGAAGCTGGCTACGATGTTGCCTGTCAGGGGCTTTTGCATTGCATTGCCCACGCCCGACAATCTTGATGAGTTTGTCAATTTCATCAACACCGAACTGGCTCCCCGGCAGGTAAACACACTGGTTTTGAGGGTTGAGTACAAATACAAATTCAGATCTCATCCGGAACTTATTGACACGCTGGCTCTTTCGAAGAGGGAGCTTAGGAAAATTGTGAAGGCCTGCAAGAAAAACAATATCCGGGTAATTCCCCTTATCGACCTGCTTGGCCATCAGTCAGGAGCAAGAGGACCTGGAAAGCTCTTGCGTGTTTATCCTCAATTCGATGAGACTCCCGCGCCAAAAATTAAGGATACGACCAGGGTAATTCTGAATGGGTTCAACATGAAAAGTTACTGCCCGTTGCACCCCGACGTTCACAAAGTTCTTTTTGATGTGATCGATGAAATCTGCGGGATCTTTGGGTCCGATGCATTTCATGCCGGAATGGATGAAGTTTTTGATCTTGGAAATGACAAATGTCCGCGGTGCGCTGGACGCGACAAAGCCGAATTGTTTGCAGGGGAAGTACGCACGATCCGCGATCACTTAGCCGGCAATGGAAGGGTCATGTGGATGTGGGGAGACAGGCTCCTCGACGGAAAGACCACAGGTATGGGCAGATGGGAAGCCAGCTACATCAATACCCACAGGGCGGTAGACCTGATTCCGAAAGATGTTGTCATTTGCGACTGGCACTACGAACGTCCCGATCTCTCTCCTGTCTATTTTGCCATGAAAGGATTAAGCGTAATGACTTGCCCGTGGAGGAATCCAGGTAGTGCCGTTCAACAGATTGATGACATGGTTCGGTTCAGGCAATATTCGACACCTCAGATGAGCGAGCGCTTTCTGGGCATCATGGAGACTGTCTGGTCAAATACAGCTACTTTTCTGGATGGTTTCTATGGCAGGACTACCGATACAAAATCCGGGGAAAATACGCCATGGAACTGCTTCAGAAAGATGTACGAAAGGATCGGGAAATTATAACTGTCTGATATAACTTGCGCTATCCTTGAATGTTACGGGGTCCATCTCCACAAAATAGTTCTTTACACCGCATTTTTTGGCAGCGGCGAACAGCTCTTTCCAATCGACGATCCCCTGGCCAACTGCCACTTGCTTGTTGGTGGTTGATGACCAGTCGGCCAGATGAGCCGAGATAAACCGTCCGGGATATTTTGCAAAATAGGTTGCTGCCTTGATGCCTATACTGATAACGGCTACCTGAAACTGCATTTTGACCAATTTAGGGTCAAAATGCTCCAATAGTTTGTCGTAGATATAAACTCCGTCTAGCTTTTCAAATTCCATATGGTGGTTGTGAAAACCCATCTGGATGCCGGCTTTTTTAGTCTTGGCGCCAATTTCATTGAGTTCGTCGGCAGCTTTTTGCCAGTCGCTCATTTTGGCATCTTTGGGCAACCCGAAACTGGAGGCAATCATCTGTTTTTGTCCCGATTCGAGTGCAAAATTGATCCGCTCACTCAGGTGTTCCCTAAGTTCAGCCATGCCATAGTGCGTACTTTCCAGAACAAGTCCGGCATCTTCCACGATTTTTTTCATTTCGGAACCCTTCATGCTTACCAGCGGCCCGAATCCGGAACTGGCATATCCGGGAGGAGAGCACATTTCGACACTTTGATAGCCCAGTTTAGCCATCATCTTCAATGTACCCGGAAAATCTTTGATGAGTTGGTCTTTTATCGTCCATACCTGAAAGCCCAGTGGCTTGGAAAGCGCCCTGGAACTTTCCGATGCCAGGAGATTCATTGGAATTTGAGAGGCGATCAGTGTTGATCCGATACCCAATGCACTTTTACCACAAAATTGTCTACGGTTCATCATGGTTATATTATTTTTTAGTTTCAGATACTTTCCGGATCCCAGCCCTTTCTGTATTCGCGGGATAGGTATTTGTTGGCCTCAGCCACATTGGTGATCTTCCGGTTGGCTGCATCGTACTTCAATGTTTTTCCGGATTTCAGCGCAACAGCATACAAATTGATGGCTTCGGTGATTGGACCGGCTTCGGTAAAATTTCCCGGACACTGATTCCCTGCTTTGATGGCATCCATAAATTTTTTGAATCCCGAAATTCTCTCCCTTTTCTTCACCTCCGGAACAGCAATACCTGCCATTCGTTTTTCAGGGATAAGGTGCGGATTATCCACGTTAAACCCGGCCAGGATTTTTCCTTTGCTGCCAACGAACATCATCCCTTCGGCAGGTAATTCCTTGTTATCTTCGTACAATTCATCCGGCACCGGCGGACGGATTCCTCCATCGTACCAGATCAAATCGACAGCCGGCCTCAATCCTTTGGCAGGATATTTGAACCTCACCGAACTGGCCATCGGAAACGAAAAATTGTTGTAAATCTGAAAAGCAGTCGAATCGCGGAGACCGCAAACATGGCTTAAATTTGGTTCAACAATCGTTGGATTTTCAAGGCCGAGGGCTTTGAAAACGGTCCACAGACTGTAATGACCCATGTCGGCCATTGATCCTCCGCCGAAATCGTACCAACCCCTGAAAACCATGTTGGTGTAATGAGGATGGTATGGGCGTTCGGCTTCGGGTCCAAGCCATAAATCCCAATCCATTCCTTTCGGAACTGGAGGCTTGTCGGTTGGGAGGGTGGGATATTGCGGCCAAACCGGTCGGTTCGACCAATTGTGCACCTCTTTGAGCGTTCCAATGGCCCCTTCGTTGATCCAGGCCATTACCTGATCCATTGAGCCGTTCGCATCCCAGGCAATCAGGTGGGTGGCCACCTTCGATTTGCCCGCCATGTCAATCACCCGGCGACCCTCCTCCAACCTGTTGGAAATGGGTTTGTGCATGGTGACATTGATACCCCTTTTCATCGCAGCCATCGCGATGAGTCCGTGCAGATGGTCCGGTGTCATGATCTTTACTGCATTCAGATCTTTTTCTTTTTCAAACAGCTCACGGAAATCGGCATAGGCATTGCATCCCCTGATTTTTTGCCCGCTGCGGAATTTGGCATAATAAGTATCCACGATCTCTTTTCCGGTGTCGCGCCCTCCCGGAATGGTATGGTCACCACCCGATGTCCAGCCGGGACTTTGAAGGGTAGAACGAATTTCGTCCCGGAGTCCGTTTTTGCTCCAGTCCAGATAGCCGATGGCCTCTTTTTGCGGGTCGCAAACGGCAATAATCTGTAATTCAGGAATAGAGAGAAGCGGTAATAGTTCCCGAAGTCCCTGTGTCCCGGTGCCAATGTATGCAAGCGTTATTTTGTCGCTGGGAGCTACGAAACCGCTTCCGCCGAGCACCTGGCGCGGAACAATGGTCAAGGCCACAGCTGCCGACGAAACTCCTCCGATAAATTTCCGGCGATTGTACCGATTGGTGTGGTTGGATTCTTCCTGTTTCAGGATTTGATTGTCCGATGTTTTTGAGTCTGGGTTTATCATGTCAGTATCGTTTGGTGAAATGATTTTTGCTATGATGCTGAAAAGATACTGAATTATTTTTGGATACAAGCTGAATAACCCACAATTATCAAAACTTGCATGATTTGCAAGTTTTGATAATTTATTTTATATCTTTGCCCTATGGCTAATTTCACAAATCGCAAGGAATACATAGACAAGCTACTGTCGTACAAAGACAAAGACCTCATAAAAGTCGTTAGCGGCTTGCGTAGGTCGGGCAAAAGTACTTTGTTGGAACTTTACCAGGAGCTGTTGCTAAAACAAGGTATCGGCAAACGACAAATGCAGTTTTATAATTTTGAATTACCAGAAAATTACCTGAACAAAACGTGGAGCGATATTTACTTTGAGATAAAGAAAAAATTTCAAACCGATAAAACCAATTATGTTTTTTTGGACGAAGTGCAAAACATCCCGCTTTTTGAAAAATTAGTGGACGGGCTTTTTTCCACCGAAAAAACAGATGTTTACATTACGGGTTCAAACGCATTTTTGTTGAGCAGCGAATTAGCAACTTTGTTGAGTGGTCGGTACATTGAAATTTCTATTTTGCCCTTTTCGTTCAAAGAATATTTGACTGCACGCAACATTGACACGAGCAACAAGTACCTCAATTACGAAGCCTTGTTTTTTGATTACGTAAACGAAACTTCATTGCCAAAGGGTGTGGAACTGCGAGAAAGCGGTTTTGATAAGATTTACGAATATTTGGAAGCCATTTACACCACAATAATCGAAAAAGACATAACACAACGACACCAAATAAACGATAAACGCGCTTTTGCCAACATTGTAAAATTTATGGCTTCTAATATTGGGAACGCACTTTCGCCAAGCAATATTTCCAAAACACTCAAGCAAGACGGACAAAACATACATCACAACACTGTAGAAAAATACCTGGAATATTTGGTGGAAAGTTTTGTGTTTTACAAAGTAAATCGCTTCGATTTGAAAGGCAAAAAACAATTGGCCACACAAGAAAAATACTATTTGGTTGACGCAGGCTTACTGAATATTTTGGTTGGGAAAGAGCGAATAACCGACAGAGGTCACATTTTAGAAAATATTGTTTATTTGGAATTGTTACGCAGAGGCAACAAAGTTTGGACAGGCACAACCCGAAACACAGAAGTGGACTTTGTGTGCAAAACTCCAACTGGCGAAATTGAATACTACCAGGTAGCATGGCAAATGACAAACGAAAGCACAGTAGAACGCGAGTTTGGGGCATTAGAAAAAATCAACGACAACTACCCGAAGTATTTACTCACAACAGATTCGTTTACGCAAAGCCGAAATGGAGTTAGACACTTGAACGTGTTTAATTGGCTACTTGGAACAAGCGAAAAGCAAGAATAGCCATTGGCAAAAACAAAAACGATATGTCAATTACTACCCCATTTTGGTGCGACAACGAACCATTTTGGTGTAATTTCCACTGATTCGGTGCAATGACGCAGCCCGGAGGTGCATGAACGGATCTTTTTGATGCGATGACTCACTATTTTGGCGCAATTCCCACCGACTTGCTGCGATGACGAACTAAATTAGTGCAATAAAGCACCGGGTTGGTGCGATGCCGAATCGATATGGAGCCGGCCGGGCGGCTGTACAAATTGAAGCCATTCTTATTTTAGTCGTCCGGACGGACGACTCTACGGTAATTATAGATTCGTGCCCGGGTAGAGACGTCCGGCGGACGTCTCCTCATCCACACCATGCCAGCTCGTACAGCCGCCCGGCCGGGCGGCTCTTAAGGCAAATGCAATAGCTATCGGGTGTCGCGATTTTTAATCGCGTATATTTAAAAAATGCGGTTTCAAACCGCATCACCCATATGTGCCTTGCACGATTTCCGCTTCTCTGCTTACTCAAATTCAACACAACTATTTGCCTTTCAACTATATTTTACATAAATTTGGGGAAACGTAAAATAAAACGCTAATACGTTAGCGGTAATACATAAAATATTAGTGATAAATAATTTTTGTAATAGAATTGTACTACCGCTAACAACGCACAATGGCAATGCTGCACTACATCTCATACTGCCACTGTGCGCAGACGTTATGCACAATTACATCAGGCTCGACAGACAGATTTCATATTGCAATTTGCTCAAAATAAATATCTTTGAGTCCCATCCGACAACTCATTTTTTCTCAACTGATTGAGAAGTGTGTGTTTTCGGAACTTGATAGATGATGTGGCAATATTGCCGTTAGAAATGATTGAAAC
>JAVHPO010000081.1:0-3893 GCA_036170635.1 Prolixibacteraceae bacterium
CTCCCCCTCTTTTCCCCTCGTCTTTCACCGAATTTTTAATCATCTTAGTCCAAAAAGTGTAAAAAAAGTGTAGAAAAGGTCATTTTTCCGTACAAAGAGGTCGAAATTGGAGTTTTGGAATAGGGCTTATCTTTATACATCTGGATAAATAGATACTTTTACCACCGCTAAAAAATTTCAATTTAGAAGATGGGTAAAACAAAAAATACGGTCAAAATAAAAAAGATATTGATTGCCAATCGTGGCGAAATTGCGGTGCGAATTATGCGCACATGCCGCGAAATGGGCATCGAAACAGTGGCTGTTTACAGCGATGCCGACCGTTCCTCCTTACATGTCCGTTATGCGACAGAGGCATATCACCTCGGTCCAAGCGCCTCTTCAGAAAGTTACCTCAGGATGGATAAAATCCTGGATGTTGCCCTGAAATCTGGTGCCGACGCGATTCATCCCGGCTACGGGTTTCTTTCCGAAAACTCCGATTTTGCCCTTAAATGCAAGGAAGCC
This sequence comes from Prolixibacteraceae bacterium, assembly GCA_036170635.1. Classification (GTDB taxonomy): domain Bacteria; phylum Bacteroidota; class Bacteroidia; order Bacteroidales; family Prolixibacteraceae; genus CAINVV01. The sequence goes on from JAVHPO010000081.1 coordinate 508, forward strand.
GGCATCAAATTTATCGGCCCTTCGGCCGAGTCCATCGAAGCGATGGGCGATAAGATCAGCGCCAGAAAAAGAATGATTGCGGCGGGCGTTCCCGTTGTTCCCGGTACAACAGAAAAGATTGTCGATGAAGACGAAGCCATCCGGATTATTCTCGGTATCGGCCTTCCCGTCATGATCAAAGCCTCTGCCGGTGGCGGAGGAAAAGGAATGAGACTGGTCAGGAAAGAGGAAGATATCAAACCATCTATCCGCAGCGCCAAATCAGAGGCAAAAACTGCTTTTGGAGATGATGCCCTCTACATTGAGAAATACATTGAATCGCCGCACCACATCGAATTTCAGGTGTTGGCCGATCAATATGGCGATGCGGTACACCTCTTTGAACGGGAGTGTTCGGTTCAGCGTCGTCACCAAAAGGTGATCGAAGAGACCCCGTCCCCCATCATGACTCCAGAGGTGAGGGAAAGAATGGGCGCCTGTGCTGTGGCTGCGACCAAAGCCGCTAATTACGAAGGTGCCGGCACCATTGAATTCATTGTGGATGACCAGCTCAATTTTTATTTTTTGGAGATGAATACCCGCCTGCAGGTGGAACATCCGATCACCGAAAGGGTAGTTGGCGTTGACCTTGTCAGGGAGCAGATCCTTGTTGCGGAAGGCCATCCGCTTCCATTCCGACAGAAAGATCTTAAAATGAACGGACATTCTATGGAGTGCCGGATCTATGCTGAGGATACAGACAACAATTTTATGCCCAATCCTGGTAAGATCACCCATATAACTGAACCCATGGGGCTGGGAGTCCGTTGCGATGGATATATTCACGAAGGTTATACCATCCCGATCTATTACGATCCCATGATCAGCAAACTGATCATTTGGGGACGAACACGCGGGGAGGTGATCGAAAGGATGAGAAGGGCCTTGTTCGAATACAAAATTTCGGGTGTAAAAACCTCCATTAAATATCTGCTCAAGATTATGGAGACCCCTGATTTCAGGAACGGAACCTACAACACCCACTTTATCGAGAAAAATGAGGAGTTCCTGAACGGCAAAGTCAAATGCGACGACCATTGTGAAGATATTGCCCTGATCGCCGCTTTCATCGAACATTCATCCAGACTGCAAAAGGTCAAACAGATCGTTCCGCACGAAAGGGTTCTGGGCGTCAAAGGCTGGAAACACAGAGGCCGGAGAGCGAGTATGCAGCGACTGTGAAGAAGGAGGGGGAGACTTGGCGAGGGGGAGAGTGGGAGAACGCTACTTGAACTTTTTGAGCAGAATTATTGAAACGGAGAGACACCGAAGTAGGAAAATCATTTTTCTTAATTTGTGTTATTTGTGAAATTTGTGGTTGGGAGGGGGTTTAATCCTAAATCCCGAATCGAAAATATTATGATTCTTAATTAATTATGGTGCAGCTTGAATTAAAAGTTAATGGCCGCAATGCCATCGTCAAAGAGATTAGCCGAAATGGTTCGCTTGTGACGGTTTCGGTTGACGGTAAAATCTATGAAGTTGATATTGACAAGGTGAGCGGGGAGGAGTATTCCATTTTATCCGAAGGAAAATCCTACAATGTGGAGGTGATTCCTACGGATGACCCCAAGGTATACCGTGTCAACACGATCTATTTTGGATTCGATGTGAGTGTAAACGATGCGGAAGCCCGTTACATGCAAAAACGAAAGAAAAACGAAGGTGATAGCACCACCGACACCATCAAATCGCCGATGCCCGGCAAAGTGGTCAAGGTATTGGTGCAAAAGGGCGATCACGTTGAAAAGGGTCAAACCGTTGTGGTGTTGTCTGCCATGAAGATGGAGAGCGAATACAAGGCCGGTTGTGATGGAGTCGTCTCAAAGGTTGCCGTGAAAGAGGGCGATACCGTCGATGGCAATCAGTTGTTGATCGTTATCGGGAAAGACGTAAAGAAGAAATAAATTCAGAATAAAAAAGATGATAGATAAATACGAAGAACTGGAAAAAAGAAATCTTGAAGCAGAATTGGGTGGTGGTCAGGACCGCATCAACAAGCAGCATGCGGCTGGACGGAAGACTGCCAGGGAAAGGATACTCGACCTCGTAGATCACGAATCTTTTGTAGAATTCGACAAGTTTGTGGTGCACAGGACCCACGACTTCGACATGGAAAAGTCAATCATCTCCGGCGACGGGGTAGTAACAGGATATGGCAAGATTGACGGCCGGCTGGTCTATATTTTTGCCCAGGATTTCACTGTTTTTGGGGGCACCATGAGCCGCACCAACGCGGATAAAATAGTCAAGATCATGGATCTGGCCATGAACATGGGAGCGCCGGTCATCGGACTGAACGACTCGGGCGGGGCGCGGATCCAGGAAGGGGTTCAAAGTTTGGCCGGATATGCCGATATTTTCTACCGCAACGTGATGAGTTCTGGTGTCATTCCACAGATCTCGGCCATTTTGGGTCCCTGCGCGGGTGGTGCTGTCTATTCTCCGGCCATCACCGATTTCATCATCATGGTGAAAGAGTCCAGCTACATGTTCGTAACCGGACCCGATGTGGTCAAAGAGGTGACGCACGAGGAGGTGACCAAGGAAGAGCTTGGCGGCTCGGTCACCCATGGAAGCAAAAGCGGGGTTACCCACCTCACCGCCGATGACGATGAGCATGCGATGCTGATGATCCGTGAGCTTTTCGGCTACCTTCCCTCCAACAACATGGAAGATCCGCCATTTGTTCCGACACTCGACGAGAGCAACCGCGAAGAGCCGGAGTTGGATCAGCTGATTCCCGCCGATTCCAACAAACCCTACGACATGCATGAGCTGATCACCACGGTGGTCGATAACAAGAACTTTTTTGAGATTCAGCCCGGTTACGCGCCAAACATCCTCGTTGGTTTTGCCCGCATGGGTGGACGCAGCGTGGGCATCGTGGCCAACCAGCCCGCCTATCTGGCCGGTGTCCTGGATATCAACTCTTCGGTAAAAGCAGCCCGTTTTGTCCGCTTCTGCGATGCCTTTAACATTCCTTTGATCACTTTCGTGGATGTGCCCGGATTCCTGCCCGGTACGGTTCAGGAGTTTGGAGGTATCATCCGTCACGGGGCCAAACTGCTTTACGCATTCGCGGAAGCCACCGTCCCGAAAATTACCATGATCACACGAAAAGCATACGGAGGCGCCTACGACGTGATGAGCAGCAAGCACATTGGGGCCGATATCAATTTTGCCTATCCATCCGCCGAGATTGCCGTGATGGGGGCCGATGGCGCCGTGCGGATTATCAACAAGGACAAACTGGATGCCGGGCAACGCGCCGCGGCGGTCGAGAACTACCGTGATACCTTCTCCAATCCATACAAAGCCGCCGAGCTGGGCTACATCGACGATGT
>JAVHPO010000081.1:3993-5461 GCA_036170635.1 Prolixibacteraceae bacterium
AAGACCTGCCAATCCCCCTCGTTTGCAACGAGGGGTTAATTGCTATGAGTTTATAACTCGTTATCACACAGCTAATATCTTATTAATTGATCTTTCAGTATAATCGTTAAAAACGACAAGCCATCAACCCCTCGTTGCAAACGAGGGGGAGCCGTGTCTGGGAACGTTTCCACCACCAGCGAACTCCGCCAAATCCTGAGGATTTGCATGTTTGTAGAAAATCATGCCATGCACGGAAGGTGCTTTATCGGCTGGGGTCGAATGCCCCGTTATGGGCTGGATGTTTGTTTTAGGACAATACGAGATCTGATTCGTCTTCAAATTCAATATGCATTTTTACCTTGGCTTTTAAAGCGCCGAAAACTTTGTTAATTGTTGAAATTGTCGCACTACTGGCTCCTTTTTCTAATTTTGAGATTTGTGCTTTCTGTACACCAACTAGTTTTCCCAATTCCTCTTGAGTCAGATTATTCTCTTTTCGGATTTTCTTGATTTTCTCTCCAAGTATCTCCATGCTTAATGTAAATTCATATTCTTCTCTTTCAGGAGTACCTCGTTTCCCAATGTATTTATCCTCAAATTCTTCTAATGTCACGTATTTCTTTTTTTCCATTTCTATTTATTTTTACTAGTCCTGTTTTTTTCTTCAAAATACTCTCTTTTAATTCGTTCAGCCTTTCTTATTTCTTCCTTTGGAGTCTGATTTGTCTTTTTAGCAATTCCATGTGTACCGATGACCATAGTTTCGCTTTCTCCTTCGGTATCCCAAAATGCGAATAGTCTGTAAAATTTATCACACTCGTCAAAGCGAAATTCATAAATTCCTTCGCTACTTTTCAGTTTGGTAAACCATTGTCCTATAATTCTTTCTTTGGTCTTTCTGATAGCAAAGAAAAGCTTCCTCTTGGCTTTAATTTCCAATCCCTCAACAAAGTCTTCTGCCTGCGGAAGAAAGATTACAGTAATTGGTTTTCCCATTGAAATAAAAAAGATTAAATTAAAATTAAGTCTCTAAAAATAGAAACTATTTATCAATCGTCAAAATGAAGTTGCAATTTTTTTCTTCTAACAACCAGTCCATAACTCATGAGAAATGGTTGTTAAAAGTTTAAGTCGCGCGAACGCTCCGCCATCCCACGAAGACCTTCAAGGTTTTCAAAACCTTGAAGGTCTGAAAAAGCTTCAATGTGCGACCCCGGGGGCAAATCCCCCGTAGCGCTACATTCATTCTTCAAACATATGACCTCTCCGAGGCCTGGAAAAATTTCGTCCGACCTAATTCAGATTGTTGCCCGAAGGCACCTAGAAATGCAGATTTAAAGATGGTGATGGATTACAGCAGAAAAATAATATCCCCGGGCTGAAAATCAACCCGGGGATATTAATTCCTCGATGCAAATGATGGGAAAATCCTACCAGTTCAGCAACCCAATTCCAATGGTAATCGGATCCATCACCGGACCTCTGC
>JAVHPO010000082.1:0-5443 GCA_036170635.1 Prolixibacteraceae bacterium
GCACCGTCCAGCTCGTGAACGAATATGGCTGGATCTGGCTGTGGCGCAATGGCAAACCCAGTAAACTGACAGTAGAAGTATACGATTATTACCTGGGAAAAAACTCCACACCTGAACAAAACAGGGAACTCCAGGCCTATTGGATGGAGATGGAGACTGAATGGCTCCGAAGCGAACCCTCCATAGCAGGCGTACTTGCATTTTGCTATCTGGCAAACAATTACGGCTATACAGGCGATTGGTTTGAAGGCAATATCAAAGATCTGAAACCTTCTCCAACGCTTGATTGGTTCCGGCATGCCTTTGCACCGGCTGCAACCTATATCAATCTGACAGACGAACGCTATACCAAATACATCGATCCCCATCAACCGGGATCCACCCTGCTTTTCAACCTGGCAGGGATCAACAATCTGCCCAAACCCGTTTCAGGTAAAGTGACCCTGAAAATCTATGATGCAAGCGGGAAAAGCAGCGGAGAACAAACTATTCCTGTGAAATTGCAGTCCTACTTGCGTACCGATATCCCGGTAGCCATCACTTTGCCGACCCAACCGGGAGGTTATCTGCTGGTGGCCGAGTTCACCACTGAGCATGGAACTTCCGTTCTCAGCCGGAGGTTCCTCAAGGTTGGAAAAGCAGCTCAATATTCCTATTTTGGTCTCAACCCCAATCCAACAATAAATTGATAAGCATGGCGGAGCCGATCCGGACTTCATTCGTGCCTAATCGACAGATCGCTAAAATCAGATTCAGCCTGATACGCGCTGATTTTTCTAAAATCTTATTGATACCTTTGTGAGGTTGCAACAGTGTTGCATTGTTGTCTATTTTTTTTTACAGGGATGTTAATTCGGTTTGAATGGAGGAGGATCTGAAATTATGGAAAAAGATTCGAAATGGGGATACCCAGGCTTTGAAGGTGTTGCATGATAATTACTATTACCAGATGTACCTCTTTGGTAAAAAAATTTGTCACAATCCCTCCATTCTTGACGAAGTTGTTTCAGACTGTTTTATAAAGCTTTGGACGAAGCGAAACGACCTGACAATAGATAGATCCGTCAAAGCCTATCTTTTTCAGATATTACGCAATGGTTTGATAGATACCCTTCGAAGAAAGGAGCATAACTTTTATTTGGAAGAGAACACCATGCCAGATCTTCCAGATGATGAACCTGGTGAACTGGATCGCTACGCTTTACTTTACAAAGCGATGGAAAAGCTTCCCGGACGACGTCGCCGGATACTTGAGTTGGCTGTTTATGAATCCTACAGCTATGTCCAGATCGCCGAAAAATTACAAATTACAGTCAATACCGTAAAGACCCAGATGGGGCGTGCTTACAGGTTTCTCAAGGAGGAGCTCGACCCCAAATCGTTGCAATTGTTGTTTATGCTCACCTCTCATTATCAATAAAGCACCGTCCTTGGGAGGAGGCACGACGAGGCAATCTGTTGCCAATAACCTGATCTGTAGTTGAATAATTTGTAATTTGTAATTTGTAATTATTTCTCTCCCTGTCACCCTATTGAAACACATTTTCGTCTAACACGTAGAAATTAACACCAGAAATGATCGAAAATCAAGATTCCGATTGGGAAAAAATTGCAGGTAAGCTTCACAATGAGCTTAGTGTTGAAGAAGAAATTGAATTCAATGAAATGATGTCCGGGAAGGGGCATTTAATCAAATTTGAAAAGGCACAAAAAATTAAAGAAGATCTCTCGAATGCAGGTCCTATTTCTGAAAACGGGAAAATAGTATCCTGGCGTAGGGTTGGGGCTGGAATTAAAACCTATCGATTGCGTTGGATAAAAGCTGCAATGAAATATGCTGCCATAGTTGCGGTTGCATTTATTGCCGGAAATCTTTTCCGTTCTCATGCTCCTTTAGACCAGGCACTACACTTTTCTGAGATATATGTACCTTACGGACAGATGAGCCAGTTGTCCCTAAGCGATGGAACCATAGTCTGGTTGAATTCAGGTACTACCCTGCGTTATCCGGACAGATTCTCCGAAGATAACAGGTCTGTTTCAGTAACGGGAGAAGCTTATTTCCAGGTTGCTAAAATGCCGGACAAACCATTTACCGTTAATTCGGCCGATTTAAAGGTAAAAGTGTTGGGAACATCGTTCAACTTTTCGGCCTATCCGGAAGATAACTACTCATCAGTTACTTTGGTTGAGGGTAAAGTAGCAGTTCAGGATTGTGAGGATAAAACCATTGTCAAACTACATTCCGGTCAAATTGCTACTAAAGATAAAAATACAAAGACATTGACTATCAAAGAGGAAAAAACAGCCTTCTATTCAGCCTGGATCGAAGGAAAAATATTTTTTGACGACGAAAGATTGGATCAGATTGCCCTTAAACTGGAGCGGTGGTTTAATGTAGAGATCTACTTTGACGATCAGCAGCTTAAATCAAAAAGGTTTACAGGAACTATACTAAAGAACAAACCGGTTGATCAAATCATGCAGGCATTGGAACTGCTTTCGCCCATCAAATTCCAGCATCAGATAAATTCAAACGGAAAGGATAAAATAACTATTTACAAACGATCTTAAAACCAGAATGCCTATGGTAAAGTGAAGACTATAAAAAACGGTGAAGATGTTCGTCCCATCTCCACCGTAACTTAAGATTCAAACAAACCTTTTAAAATTAATTTAAATCATTCAAATTTATGAAAATGTACCGAATTATCCTCGGCGATAAAGGGTCGTGGACTAAAAAATTGCGAATAATGAAACTAACTGTCATTCTGCTATTTGGAAGTTTAGTAGCCATGAGTGCGACTACTTACTCGCAGAACACTAAACTAAATGTATCTACCAAAAACTCTTCCTTGATTGATGTTTTTAGGCAAATTGAGGATCAAAGTGAGTTCTATTTTTATTTTAACAAAGACGATATAAGATCAAAAGAAACGGTATCGGTTGAAGTGAAAGATGTCCTCGTTACAGATATCCTTGATCAGATATTGGCAAAAACCGGACTGGAATATAAAATAATCGACCGGTATGTTGTTGTTAAAGAGAAAGGTTCTGCCGATCTGGTAATGGCGATTCCGGGGGAACGCAAGATTACTGGTAAAGTGACTGATCAATCAGGAGGTTCACTTCCCGGTGTTTCTGTCTTTGTCAAAGGAACAACAACCGGAATTATTACTGACATGGATGGAAAATTTCAATTGTACATCCCTACTGATGCCAAGGTCATTGTCTTTTCATTTGTGGGTATGGTAACACAGGAGATTTCCTGTGTTGGTAAAAATTCCCTTATGGTTACCCTTATTGAGTCCACCGTTGAAATCAGCGATGTTGTGGTTACTGCTCTCGGATTAAAACGAGAGAAAAAAGCGCTGGGTTACTCAGTTGGGGAGGTGAAATCGGATCAGATGATTCGTGTGCCTCAGAAAGACCTTCTTGGCGCATTGCAAGGGAAAATGTCGGGGGTGAAAATCGCCAACACCTCGAATGATGTCAACTCCGAAACCTTTGTCAATATCCGTGGAATCACTTCTCTTTCCGGCAACAATAATCCGCTGGTTGTCGTGGATGGAGTTCCTGTGGGCGATCAAAGGGTGATGAAAGATATCGCTCCCGAAAATATCGAGAGTGTTACCGTGTTGAAAGGTCCGAGTGCGGCGGCTCTTTACGGGTCCAGGGCAGGAACCGGTGTGATCCTGATCACGAGCAAATCGGGAAAGCAGATTAAGAACGGAATAGGTGTAGATGTAAGTGTTGGATCAACCTATTCGGTACCTTACAAATATATTCAACTTCAAAACAGGTTTACCACGGGTATAAGCGGGGTTTTAAATGAGAGCGCCTATCAGCAATGGACTGGTCCGGAGGCGGGTGTTTCTGCTATTCAGTGGAATACAAACGGGGTTGCCCAGCCGCTGAAATTTTACAATAACACCCTTAAAGATTTCTTTCAAACAGGCGCAGAAACGGTAGTTAATGCGGCCGTGAATGGGTCATACGATCGGGGAACTTACCGGCTTTCTCTCTCACACCTGAATGCATCCGGGGTATATCCCGGTGTTAATTTAAACCGCAATGGGGTGAATATGGCAGTTACCTACAACATCACCAAAAAAGTGAAGATAGCCGCCAATCTTGATATTGAAAATCCCAATTCAGATAACTATCCGGTCAAAAACGGGGGCGACAGTCAGTATATGGCACTCTACCAGACTCCTCCTCATGTAAATATCAATGATCTTAAAGATTATTGGAAAATACCTAACGTACTGCAAAAAGGAGTCAGTACAAATTACGACAACCCATGGTTTGCCGCCTATGAATTGAAGGACGGATTCAACAGGTTGAGAACCATCGGGAACATCAAACTCGATTACCAGATTCTTCCCGATTTAAAGGCGATGGGTCGCTATTCATTCAGCAGTAATGACAACAAAAGGACGTACAGGCAGCCCTGGTCGAGTTATGGCGGTGATGGCGGAGGAAATAACACGGTTAAAGGTATGTTTATTGAGCAAATCGATAATACGAGAGAGATGAATGCCGATTTCCTGATCTCCTACAAAAAGACGATTGGAAAATTTCAGATTGACCCCTCTGTCGGAGGCAACCTGATGACACAACGAAATTATTCGATGTATGGTGGTGGTAGTTCCCTTGTTCTGGCTGGTCTTTACACGCTTTCCAATGTAAACAGAGGCAGTCTTGGTTATTATGACTATACCTACAAGAAAAATATATACAGCGTCTATGGCCTGGTTAACATGAGCTATAACAACATGATTTATCTTGATGTAACTGGAAGGAATGACTGGTCGAGTACACTGCCCGAAGCTAACAGGTCCTATTTCTACCCGTCAGCCTCCCTGAGTGTTTTGATCAATGAGGTGGTTTCGCTTCCCTCATGGGTTTCCCTGTTAAAAGTCAGAACAGGCTTATCTCAAGTTGGTAAAGATACCAATCCCTATGTAATTGCGACGGTGCTCAATCAAGGGACATGGGGTTCCAATACGGCGTATTCAGTTCCAGGCAGCTTGCCCAATATCAACCTGAAACCTGAGATCGCCAGTGCGTTTGAAATTGGTACCGATGTCTCCTTTTTCAAAAACCGGCTCGGTTTCGACTTTACCTATTACAAGGTTCAGAATAAAAACCAGATCCTGAATGCTGCCACCTCATCAATGTCAGGTTATGGAGCAGCAACGATCAATGCAGGTAACGTTGAAAATAAAGGGCTTGAAATTGGATTAAACGCTATTCCTGTCAAAACCAAAAATCTGACCTGGGATATAAATGCAAATTTCACAAGGGAAAGAAGTCAGTTGAAAGAGTTGACCCCGGGTATTAACCAGTTCCTGTTCTGGGCAAGCCGCGAAGTTTATGCCTGGACCAAGGTAGGCGACTATGTAGGCTCTTTTTATGGCACAGATATGAAGCGGGTTCC
>JAVHPO010000083.1:0-5422 GCA_036170635.1 Prolixibacteraceae bacterium
TCAATATTCCGATTAAAACATAATAGATATAAGCAAAATGGTTTGCCGCACAAAAGGCGATTTGATGGGGGTCGATTCATAATATCCGGACGCATTCGGCTTACTCGAAAAATTGTACCCATATACATTGTCGAATCCAGGCAGATTATTGACCATCAGGTGCAAAACCGACTGTCTCCTGAAGATTTTCATCAGGTAAGTCAGACTCAGACTGATATCGTTGTAAGACTGGGTTTTAGCATTCATAAATCCCGGAAGATTCGGATCATGATAGGGGCGGCTGCTTGCAAACGAATAAGTCACCGAAGCGTACGTCCGGAACTTTTCAAGAAAGCGTTTATAAACCACCGACAAATTGTGTTCCGAAACATAGGTCGGAGTGGCAGACATCTGGTAATCTTTGTAATCGCGACGGGCATTGATCCAGGAATAGGAAATCCAATAATCGGTAAGGTTAAATGTTTCCTTGTCGCGCCAGAAGAGATCTATGCCTTCTGCATGACCGCTGCCCGCATTCGAATAATCGAGGGGATTGGTTGCCAACGGGTTGGTGAATTTCACCAAATCTGAATATTTCTTCAGGTAACCCTCTACCCTGAAAGTTTTTAAGTCAGTCTGATACTGCCAGGTCATTACCGCATGGCCCGATTTTTCGGGTTTTAACTGTGATGCAAATTTCAGGTAATCGTTTTCCGGATTCTGGTAAAACTGGCCAAAAGCAAGCGATACCTGACTGTGATTACCTGTTTTGTATGCGCCTGAAAGCCTTGGCATAAGCGTCGTTCCATTCAGGAGTGAACTGTTTTCAATCCTTGCTCCCAACCGGGTTACGAATTTTTTGGTGAGTTTGTATTCCAGTTCAGCAAAGCCCGAAAGCTGATTATTGACAAACGGTAACCTGTAATTGCCATCCATCCTTATTTTTTGATCATAGGAAAAATTTACCCAATCGGCGCCAAATTTCAATTCGGTCTTTTCATTCAAAAAATGGCTGAATCCAAGTTTACCTTGTATCATCCTTTGAGTTGTGGCTACCTGGTCCTTATCCAGATCAAACTTTTGAATGTCCCAATTCCACGCGAGGCCGGATTTGATCATCCACTTTTCGCCCAACATGCCATTGTAGGTACTGTTAAGATAAACATTGCTGCTGTTCAGCAGAATAGCCTGTTCATCGCCCGATTGTGTATTCAGATAATTCAGTCCGCTGGCGCTGTTGTTAAATGTTCCGAAAACTTTAAACAAACCCGTCTTTCCGGTTTTCTGCCTGAACATGAGGGTTCCGTCAACTCCTGTGGGATTTTTGATCCAATCAACCTGCTGTTTATTAATTACATTGGACAATCCGGAGGTTACATAATCCCCGATCAGCGAAAGGGAAGCCTTTTTCCAGCATTTGGTTGTGGATCCCATCACCCCAACCGTCATGATAGAAAGGCTCGATTTTTCTTCGGTCTCAATCGAATTGGTTTTCATGTCCACAATCGAGGACAATGCCTGGCCGTATTCGGCCGAATAGGCGCCTGTGCTAAACAGTGTACCACTGAAAAGCATGGGGGAAAAGCGTCCCCGGGTAGGCATATCAGGCATTTTAGACATATAAGGCGATGAAATCTGCATCCCGTCCATAAAGGTTTTTGTTTCGTATCCCTCACCTCCACGGACAAACACCCGACCATCTTCGCCCACTTTCTGAACGCCCGGCAAAGTACAGAGAGCGCCAAAAATATCGCCCTGGGCACTGGGAGTCGTTGCAACATCGAACATCCTCATGATAACTGCTTTCTTCTCGTCGCTGGCCTCAAATGCCCCGGCATTGATCACCACTTCATCGATTTGTCCTCCGGTTTCTTCCAAAACGAGGTTCAGTACGATGGTTTTCGTACTGTCCAGGTTCAATTTCCGGGAGAAGGGTTTGTACCCGATAAAAGTGGCGGAAAGGTTTTGCGACCCGGCTAGTTTGGTTTTAAAACTGAAATGACCAAGACTGTCGGTCGTCGTTCCGTCGTAACTCCCTTGAAGAAATACATTGGCTCCGGTAAGCGGCATTTGTTTTTGATCCGACACCCTACCGGAGATAACAACCTGGGCCGAAAGGTTCGCTAGCAACAATAGAAAAGTGAGTGTACAGATGACGGACTTCATGGTAATTTGAATTTTCCCTCAAATAAAAGCTGAAAATCTCATGATAAAAAAAATAATCCACCGGATCGCCGGATAAGACAGATGAATCGTAATATGAGGGAACTAAACTAATTGATGTACCCCAGCGTTTTCAGATCTTCTATTCCCTTGGTCAGGTAAGTTTTACCATTGGTGATCACGTAAAGATGGTCGCTGATATCGGTGATGTAGCGGTGCATGTGATCTGTGATGATGTTCATCAGACAGCTCTTGCCGCACCCGTTTCGTCCCAGGATACCGGTGATTTTGCCCGTCTCATTGGTAAAGTAGACATCCTGCAAGACACGGTGGAAACCGAATTCCAGAATGACACTGTCAACTTCCAGTCTGTGCACCATTCATCCTTAGCATTAATACAATCATGCATACCATAAACACCGTAAAATCGAATGCCAGTGCAGGGATCCACAACGTACGTTTCGATATTCCCAGATTATCGTAATAGTAATACTCCTTTCTCTTGTAACTATCAATGAAATAATAGGTGAGCCACATCGTGCCGATCTTAAACCAGAATAGAAGCGTAAACGTGGCTATGCCGTTGGTGTATACTATCGTCAGGCAAGCTGCCGTTAACAAAAAACCTAGGAAGGCAAATGAGCTGTAAAAAGAGAGAATGGCGCGAAGTGTCCTCATATCCTGGCTACAATTTTCTTACCGGGTTCTTTAGGCAGGTTACTGAAATAAAAGGTTCCAAAGTGTCTATCTACTTCTAAAAATCGGAAGAGTTATCCATTTATAGCTTTTGTCATCGACACACCAGGTGATGGTGGCTATTTTAGCTTGCTTAATCTCAACCTTAATAATTGCGCCGCATTTATTTGAGTCAATGTATTGCTCCAGGTATATTGGTTTCCCCTCTTCATCGTCTTGACCCTCTTTGCCAAAATAGAAGGTACTCTGAAGGATTGCTACCCCAGACTTAATTGTTCTCTCTTCTAGCCTGAGTTGGTATTCGATGTTGGTATAATTCGTCCGTTTGAGCAATAATGTAAATGGGATGTTTTCCCGGATTGTTGAAAATGAGATCTGTTTGTTTAACTCTAAATTCGTCGGAATGGTATATTTATAGGTTACCAGGGTATCGGGTTTGTTGTTTGGCCTGTAGGTATAATACAAGGAATCATCTATGACTTTGATGGTTTCGTAGCCTAACCCTGATTTGAGTCCTTTGACAAACGATGGATCATATTGGGTTATATCCTTTATGATTAATCTTCTCCCTGATATCAGCGTGTCCAATTGATGCTGCAACACTTCGCCCATTTCTGAACTTACCGGAGGCCTTCTTTCACCAATACTTCCAAAAGCCATCAGCAATAAGGCGAGCAGGGGAATAATGGTGACGATTTTCCGGCTTCGTGAATTAATGGATTTTTGTCTTTCAAACATACCGGGAGTTTTTAAATTTAATGGGAATATTTTGGTCCAGGCATTCATTTACAAGATGCAAATAACAACCAATCAGTTGCTTAAGAAACACATTTTTAACATTGTACTGGGAAAGCTTAATTTTTGTGAATTGATGCCAACTCAATTTGTTTTGACCCGTTACTGCGACGCAACAATTGGCGAGGACTGCGGTGCAGGTAAAGGGTCAATATTTTCAGGATTTATTCACCACATAGGCACATAGAACACATTAGATGAACGGAGGGACTCCGAGAGTAATACATTTCCTATTGCTTTTTTACCTATTGTGACCTACTGTGTCTATTGTGGTGAAAAAAACAGCTTGGACTGGTTTCTATACAACAAAATCAATTTCAACATCATTTCAGTATCGTTAACCGCATGCCATGTACGAATTGTTGCTGGGCGTCAGAATCACAATTTCCTTAGTAATCCATTGATTGATAAATCTTCATCTAACAATCTCCAATGTATTCCATAACCAGATGGTGAAACTTTAAAGTCATTTCTTTCTTGCTCAGTCGCGTTTGAAAGCTTCTCGGAAATTTCAGACAATTTTATTTTAACTACCTGATTATCTATTGATAAAACTAAAAAATCTTTTTCGAAACCAATTTGTGATATGTTGTATGCCTTTTCCATAATTAACTATTCTTTAAAGAATTTACTCCACTCTGTTACGATGTAATCAAAATGCTCATAAATGATTTTCTTTATTTCACGCCTTGCCTGAGGTGTCAAGTTGTATTCCAGCGCAGCCTTGATTTCGAAATTTTCAATATCCAACCAAAATTTACATTCCATTTCCCCTTTTTCGGCATGTATGTGAATTGGTTCATTACTCTCATTCGCCCAGAAATATAATCTCCACCCTGCAATTAATAGAACTGTTGGCATTTTTTATTTCAAAGTTACAAAAGTTTGTAATTGGTCGGATCGCCAAGATAGAACATTTGACAATGATTGAGGTACCGCTGGCAAGAAAGCAATATTTTCAGGATTTTTCACCACATTAGGCACAATAGGACACAATAGGTAAAAAACGCAATAGCAAATAATCACTATATCGCAGATTTTTCCGTTCTTCTAATGTGTCCTATGTGCCTATTGTGGTAAATAACCACCTTGAACAATAACTATTTATTTATTAGACTATTTCCCAAGGTCTGACATGCCTGATCCCTTCATAATCCGAGAATTTGACATCATCCAGTGAAATAACAATTTTTTCGTGATTATCCTTAATCATCAGCAGATTACCGAATTCACGTTCTATCGTTTTCTTTTCATTCAACAAATAGCAAACCTGGACGTACAAGGTCTTGTCAGGTTTCTGTGCAACAAAATCAATTTCGAAATCATTGAACACTCCTACTGTAACCTTGTATCCCATGCGTCTAAGTTCCATATAAACATAATTTTCAAGATTATAGCCAATATCAGATGGATAATTTCCCAACAGGTAATTTTTAAACGACAAATCGTTCAGGTAATATTTACATTCGCCTCCAAGTAGCTGCTTCCCACGCAGATTGAAACGCTCTGCCTGATGAATGATAAATGTGTCTTTCAAGAACCCAACGTAGGACGAAATGGTCTCATAGTTGGTTTTCTTTTGTCTGCTCTTAAAGTAATTTACAATGCTGCTAAAAGAGGTAAGATTACCAATATTAATCGACAAGAACTTAAAAACGTCTTCGAGTAGAGAGAGATCCTTGATGTTGTGGCGTCCCACAATATCCCTCAAAACGATTGTATTTCTCAGACTTTCAGTGTAATGTCGATGCAATTCTTCTTCCTCAAAATTGAACATTTCAGGCAATCC
>JAVHPO010000084.1:0-21093 GCA_036170635.1 Prolixibacteraceae bacterium
GTGTAAACAATATGCTTGGGAAGTTCATTAATTCAACAATAGGATATTCTGACACTTATAAAAAAAAAGGCTGGGATTTCTCCCTGGAAAAAGAATTTCTTACATCCCTGGAGGAAAATGCCGGAGGATTCTCCTTTGAAAAAGTATCAAAATATAACCATATTGCACCTGATCATCCTATTGAACTAGACACTGTTCTTGCCTATTTATCCAGTGATATGTGGTTTATCCATGCCTTTACAAATCCAGTAAATCCTCAGAACAAAACGCTTCTCTCCTTCAGGTATCGTCATCAGGATTTTGACCTCAACAGAGAACAAACCCTTGGACAAAGCCAATTCCTTAGAGATCATGATCTTTTTTTAGGAGGAATCAGTTTTACGAAGAGAAATCTTTATAAGAACAACCAGATCTATGGATATGGCGTTACGGAAGATATCCCCTACGGTCATTATTATGAGCTAACTGCAGCATTGGACAGGTCGCAATTCGGAACCTGGCCTTACCTTGGGTTATCTTTGAGCAATGCTGTTATTGACAAGCGAGGAAGATATTACAATGGAAGGTTGGCAATAGATGGCTTCCTGGATAATGGGAATGTAAAGCAAGGTTCTATTTTGTTAAGCGGAAATTTTTTCTCCAATAAATTCTTTGCCTTGGGTGATCCATGCCGCGAATTTATCAAAGTAGAATTTCTTGGAGGTATCAATCGGTTTAATGAAGAATACCTTACCATCAACGGGAAATTTGGAATTCGGGATTTTTACTCAAGTAATTTGAAAGGGACGAAGAGATTAAAATTCAATTTCGAGACTGTGAGATATCTGAAATGGAATTTCTACAATTTCCGGTTCACCAACTATCTATTTACAGATTTTGCTTTTTTATCCAACTCAATGAATTCAATCCTCAGTCAGGATTTTTATGCAGGGATTGGTGCCGGTTTACGAATATTCAATGAATCCCTGGTCTTCAAAATAGTTGATATTAGATTTACTTGGTTCCCGGTATCCCCACCGGAAGGAATAAGTCCATTTGGAACAAACCTTCAGGGTCTCACCAAATCTCGTTTTGAAGATTTTTTGGGAAGAAAACCTGAAGGTGTTCGGTACCAATAAGGGAAACCACTATCTTCTGTCAACCGGCTTAAACAGCGATAGCCCTGCTGAATGCAAAGCACTATCGCCCTCTTTATATTTGCCTATTGAACCACATTTTTTACACTAACAGTTACTGCATCATCTTGCAAGGAACGAATAAAGTAACTTAATAATGTTCTATACCTTTTACCTATGTGTTATTCTAATTGTTTTAATAATTTACAGGATTGTTCTCCGTAGAACCCTTTCCTGGAAGCGATCAATCTGAATTGTTCCAATGCCTTCTGGCGCTCATCAATCCTTAGGTAACAAAGTCCAATGTACCACTCAGATTGTTCAACCAACAGATTATCACCATGATGGACAACTTCAGAGAAAGAACCTATAGCTCGTTTATACTCTCCAAGTTCCTGGTAGGCGACTCCTGAATAAAAATTAATACTGTAGCCATCCCTTTCTTTTACCGGGACCATGGACATTGATTCCAACGCCTCCTGATATTGACCCTGATTGATCTCTTTCAGTGCAGTATTGAGGCTACTGTAAGAACCCGAGGCCGACCTTGAAACACTCTCTCCGCTCTTATATGGCTGATAATAATTGGCATATAGTTGCTGGCTGGAGTAGCTTTTGCTCCTCATCAAAGAGGTAAAGACAACCATGAGAACTATCACTGAGGCTGCAGCGTACCAGAATAAATTTTTAGTCTTGGGCGTAGCTATTCCTCGCTTCTCATTTGCCTGATCATGCTGCTCGCGCGAAATATTTCGCAGATTCGCCCTGAGAGCCATGACATCTGATTCTGAGATAGCCTTATCGACATCCCTGTGGAAGTTAAGATCGGCGGACAACCCGGAATTGTAAATCAGTTCATCCTCAAAGAGTGCCAAAGCATCCTCATCCAACTCTTCATTCAGGTAATTGTCAATCTCCTCCACCGTCCGGGAATGAGAATATTCATGCTGCCTCATGTTCTTAAGGGTTGATCTGAGTTGCATGATATCCTCTTCCTCAATGGCACTGTTGATCTCTAAATGGAGATCTATTTCGTTGGAAAGTGCGCTATTCAACATCGCTTCTTCCCTCATTATACTTTCAATTTCTTCATCGAGCTCGCCATCAATCAAATCCTCGATCTCTTCAAATGAGCGCTCGTGTATTGATACTCCTTTTGCAATCGACTGAAGATTAGATCTTAAATCGATAATTTCTTTTTCAGTCACTGCCTCCCTGACTCCTTCGAAAAGTATTTCATCTTCAGCCGACATCAATTGGTGCTCCATTTCTATCATCGCGGCATTGTCAGTGAAAAGGTCGTGTATAACCTCTTTGGAAGAGACCGAGTGATTTTTTATATGAAGTTTTTGAAGATAATTCCCAATCTCGTCACTCTCTCCGTCGACTTTCATGTTGACGGCATTGAATAACTCCTCCGATAGGCCAAAATAGGCATCTACATCAATCGGACGGTCGTTTGCGGAAGGTATTCCTGGTTCTTTGTTCATGGTTTTCAATTGACTTCTTGATAACAATATTTCCATTTCCTACTGGCATTTACCTAATCATTCTCATGACAAGTACGCTCGGTCATTATTCAGATTATCTGCGGATACGATGGAAAACTCTTAATACATCCATCTTTCGTCTTTAATCCAAGGTGCTGGAAATCACCTTTTTAAATTTTTCGTTCGTAAAATTCGGCTCACGAAAAGCCATGCATACAACAGAAGTTGTAATTGCTCCAGTCAAAACTTACAAACACAAACAAATATGTTATTGCCGGTTTGTATGCCTACTAAATGACAGATGGAGACTTACTACTCGGTGATAATAATTGGAACAGGAATTCCGTATCCACCTTTAACTGTTGCCAATTCTTCGTTTGAAAGCACTTCTACTGTTAGGTAATTAAAATTTTTCATGGTAAAATGTTTTAATAAGTTAATGATTCTTTATTGTTCCTTGCAATTCTTAATACCAGGAACCCGCAAAAGGTTACCCCATAATTTGAGAAAAAATGCAAAAAAAATTAAAATAATTTCTTTTTATCTGATATAGAGACTGTTATAAACGCAATTATTTTTAGTTGGCAACCATTTTTTTAGTTTATTTTACGTGAATCGTAATGAAATAACCACTTATGAAGTTTTGCAGAGCCCCGGGAATCACTTTATCCTGTACCCTTTTTCTCTTGTTCTGGTTGATTATTCCATGGAATGGGTATGCGCAGCAAAGTTCTGCGGACAAGGAAAAGGAGATATTTGCTCAGGCTTCCCATGCACTGAGCAATGGTTCGTATGATACTGCTTTGAACCTTTTTAATATCTTATTGCAAATCAGAATCGGAAAATGTAAATCGGATTCTGTGCCAGAAGCTAAATCGGATTCCGTGCCGGTAGCTAATGTGTTAACCAATATTGGAGTAATAAAAAGTCAATTGGGGTTGTATGACGATGCAATTTCATTCTATAACAGGTCATCAACCATTTACGAAGCTGCCGGAAGCAAAGAATTAAAACGCCTGGCTTCAGTCTATCAAAATCTAGGAATTTGTTACAACGCAAAGGGAGATATTGAGAAAGCCAGAACATATTATGAAAATACTGACAGAATATTCCAAAAACTTGAAATGTCAAACTTGGAATTGCACGAAATATTGTTAATCAATTTGGCCAACTTCTATCTTGATAACAAAAAAATTCCTGAAGCTGAGACTTGCAACAAAAAGTCTTTTGAAATTATGCAAATTAGTACCCGAAGTCACATTAAATGGACTACCAGCGGAATGATCTATTTCGCAAAGAAAGATTACAAAAGGGGAATTACATGCCTAAATAAAGCTATTAGAACTGGGGATAAGGATCTCGGAACTAATTTTAAAGATGAAGAAAAGGGTTTGATTTACATGAATCTCGGGATGGTGTACCTTGAGATGGAAGATTTTGATCACTCGCTCGCCAATTACCTGACGGCAAAAAAAATGCTTGAAAAAAGTATGGGGGGGCAAGGTATCTCCTACTCCTCCTGTTTGAAAGATATTGGATTGAACTATCTTAGGAAGAAGGAGAGTGAAAGTAATCTGGAGAAATTTCTGGTTCAACGTAAAAAGAACCTTGAAACATCGCTTGACTATTTTCAAAAAGCGATCATCGCCATTACGCCCGGATTTACTTCAAACAATGCAGAAATAAATCCTGCTGCTGAAGATGCAATTGACAAGATCCGGCTATTGGATGCGATAAAGAATAAAGCAGAAGCATTTTATTTAATCTCGCAATTGGAGGAAAAGCTGGGCAACAAGGAGGCTTCTGTGCAGAAAATGAAATTAGCCCTGGTGAGCTACGATCTCGCTATCAAAACAATTCATCTAATCAGAAATGGTTACCAAAATCAGGAAAGCAGGCTCTTCCTTTCTGAGAACGAACATCCGGTTTATTCCAATGCGGTTAAAGTAGCAGTGCGGTTGTATGAAACAACGCATGAACTCCAATATTTTGAAAAGGGGTTCGAGATTTCAGAGCGGAGCAGATCTGCAGACTTCCAAACGATGTTGAGAGAGGTTCAAGCCAAGAAAGTTTCGGGTGTACCTGATTCATTACTCAAAAGAGAGACCGATCTAAAGAGTGAAATTGCTGCCTATGAAAATTTCATTTTCAACGAGAAAAGCAGTCCGGCACCTGATCAGAAAAAGATTAACCCGTGGAAAGATAAAGTCTTTTCTCTCTCCCAAAGTTATCAGCAAATGATAACCCTTTTTGAGAAAAAGTATCCGACCTATTATCAGTATAAATATGCGGATCCCGTAGTTTCAATACAAAAAATTCAAGGATCGCTCGAAAGAAGAGAAGCCTTTGTAGAGTATTTTATCAATGATGGAGGGAAAAAGAGTGATGGGGAGCTTTATACATTTGTCATTACCAACCAGGAATACAAAATCATCCGGCGGACTATTAACCCGGAATTAGGTGAAACCATCGATCATTTTTTGCAATTTATCAAGAACGGAGAGGTGCTCAAAACCAGAAAAGCTGATTTTATTGCGTACACCAAAAATGCATTACAACTCTACAAACTTCTGATCGAACCTTTTGAGCCATCCCTGATTGACTATCGACTGGTTATTGTACCGGATGATAAGCTCTCCTATCTCCCTTTCGATGCATTCTTGGCATCTTCTCCTGACACCGGTAAAATGGATTTTAGAAATCTGGATTATCTGGTGCATCATCATGCCATTTCCTATACCTATTCTGCAACCCTACTCTATTACTATTTTCAGAATAATTACAAATACAGCAACAGGATAGGAGCTTTTGCACCTGATTATACAGATGAACAACCTGCCGGAATAAATGAACAGGATCATTTCCTTCCTTTGCCAGGTGCCGAAGCGGAAATAAAAGGGATCACTGATTTAATTCCCGGAGATCAATATATGAAAGGGAAAGCCAACAAACAAAATTTCAAACAAAAAGCCGGTGACTATGATATCCTGCACCTCGCTATGCATACTATTTTAAATGATACGTTACCACTCTACTCCAAAATGGTTTTTTCGGCAGATAGTGCAGGCAAACAAGAGCGTACATTGAATACTTTTGAAATCTATAACCTGAAGCTCAAATCAGACATGGTTGTGCTTAGCGGCTGCAATACGGGCGCGGGCAAGCTTCAAAAAGGAGAAGGGGTAATGAGTCTTGCCCGTGGATTCTTTTATGCAGGTTGCCCGAGCATTATTATGACCTTGTGGAATGTTGAAGATATTTCCAGTTCTTCCATTATGATAGAATTTTACAGGAACCTGAAAAATGGATTTTCCAAAGATGAAGCGCTGAGAAAAGCCAAGGTATCCTATATCTCAGGAGCAGACCCTTTGAAAGCCCATCCCTATTTCTGGTTAGGATATGTATCCATCGGAAAACAAACGCCTCTTTTTAAAACAAAAGCTGGTTATTTTGTCAGCTTAATAATTTTTGTATTTTTAGCAATCGTTTTGGAAAAATGGTATTTCAAACGAAAAAAAAGAGTTAGCCGACTAAAATGATCAACTACAGCAACGAAGAGCTTCTTAATGGTATTTTACGTAACGACAACGTAATTCTTCAGCATATTTATAAGAATTTCTACTACAAGGTGAACTTGTACATCAAAAAGAACAGTGGAAATGATGAAGATGCCAACGATGTTTTTCAAGAAGCTATCATCGTAGTTTATCGTAAACTGAAGGCTAACGATCTGATTATCAATTGTGCATTTGAAACTTATCTCTATTCTGTCTGCAAATTCCTTTGGCTGAAACAACTAACGCGTCAGAGAACTGAGAAGGAGATAATGGTCGATTCTACTGTTTTCGAATCGGAATTTGACCATGATTTTTCTGACCTGGTGGAAAAAAACGAACGCTTTAAGCTCTACCAAAAGCATTTTCAATTGCTTGGAAGTGATTGCCAGAAGCTGCTTCAACTCTTTTTCGACAAAGTCCCTTTGAAACAAATTGCTCAAATTATGGGTTTCAGTGGGGAGAAATATGTTAAGAAAAGGAAGTTTAAGTGTAAGGAGTATCTGGTTACAAGCATCAAGCAGGATGTTTCCTACAAAAGAGTAAGTCAGTAAACAGTTATTTAATCCCTGTATTGACCTGCTGATCAAAGTTACTGTTTCCTTTTTTGAGTATCACTGTTTGCTTGTGCGTACCGCGGAAAAGCTCAAAACTTCTGAAGCTGCAAGGCAAGGCTCCATTGAACAGTTCGATTTTACGTGATGGCTTTAATCCAATACTTTTGAACCCTTCCTCAGAACTGGAGATAATCCAGGCAGTGTATCCTGAAAACTTTTGTTTTAAAACATCTCCAACCGATTTATACAAGCCCGCTATAGATTTGGTTATTAATCTTTCGCCGTAAGGAGGATTGGTGACAATAATTCCAATTTCGAAAGGCGGATTCATCTCCAGAAAATCTTTGGTCTCTACCTCGATCACCTTGGAAAGCCCTGCGCTTTTAATGTTGGCACGTGCAATGGCACAGCTCTGTATTGAGATATCGGAACCGAAAATTTTTACAGTTGATTCCTTTTCATAATCTGCATTATAAATTTCAGAGAAAAGTTGCTCGTCAAAATCCACCCATTTCTCAAACCCAAATGATTTTCGGTAAATACCTGCCGGGATTCCTCTGGCAATCATCGCTGCCTCAATAAGCAGGGTTCCAGAACCACACATGGGATCGAGGAAATCAGAATTGCCCTGCCATCCCGTTAACAGAATCATCCCTGCTGCCAGAACTTCATTGACCGGCGCTTCCCCCTGACCTATCCTGTATCCTCTTTTGTGGAGTGATTCCCCCGAGCTATCGAGTGACAGCTCACAATAATCGCCCATCAGATAGATATGTATTCGGATATCCGGATCTTCCGTGTTCACGGAGGGTCGTTTTCCGAATTTTTCCCTAAAGTGGTCGGCAATGGCATCTTTTACCTTTAGCGACGCGTACATAGAATTTACAAAAAGATCGGATTGAACCGTACTATCTATCGAGAAACTCTTCCCCAGCGTTAGGTACTCAGACCATTCAATCTTTTTTGCCTGATTGTAAAGATCATCCTTGTGGCTAACCCTGAACTGGGCAATCGGTTTGAGTACTTTCAAAGCCGTTCGCAGCAAAAAATTGGCTTTGTACAACATGGATTTGTCACCGGTAAATGACACTGCCCTACGTTCAATGGATACTGCTTCTGCCCCAAGGGCATTGAGTTCCGAGGCCAGTACAGGTTCAAGTCCGGCGAATGTTTTAACAACAACTTTAAATTTCTTCACTGAATCGGATTCAAAATATTGCTCTGTGGTCTTTTTTGGTAACTCCGTAAAGGTAGTCTCATTCAACCCAAATTTAAATTCCTGCACCAAAAATATATTCTGCTGATTTGGCCTTGTTTTGAACAATCTTTGAATAAGGAGGAAGATCATTGGTAATCCAAATATTTCCCCCGATTACCGAGTCGTGGCCGATAGTAATGCGTCCAAGAATAGAGGCATTGGAGTAGACTACCACATTATCCTCAACAATTGGATGCCTTGGAATTCCCTTTACCGGATTGCCCGATTCGTCCAGAGAGAAACTTTTGGCTCCCAGGGTTACTCCCTGATACAATTTAACATTTGACCCAATAATCGTCGTTGATCCGATCACAATACCTGTTCCGTGGTCAATGGCGAAATAGGGTCCAATCGCCGCTGCAGGATGAATGTCAATACCTGTTTCGGAGTGAGCCATTTCAGAAATAATTCTCGGAATCAATGGTATTCCGCATTTGTGAAGGGCATTGGCAATCCGATAACTGGAAATGGCACGGATGGCGGGATAGCAAAAGATCACTTCACTTTTGCTGGTTGCCGCCGGATCTCCCAGGTATGCTGCTTCAACATCAGTGATTAAAACTTCTCTAAGCCGGGGTAGTGCCGCTATAAATTTCGATGCACAATTTTCCGATTCTGCTTTTCTGCTCTCCAGATCGGAATTGAACTCTTTGTCACATACGAAACAGAGTCCTGCAAGGAGTTGCTCAGACAAAAGATGGAATACTTCATCCACCAATACGCCCATGTGGTAATGAAAGGATGTTGGATTAAAATTTATTGATCCAAAATATCCCGGGAAAATAATTTGCCGGACCTTTTCTACAAAAATCTTCAATTTCTCGGTAGAGGGCATTGGTTCTCCTGCCCTCTGGGCATGCGCCACTTCACCCACTGCAGATATATCGGTCAATTTCTGGACCGCATCGCCAATGGATTTCCTTACTCTATTCTCCATATGCTCTTTCATTTGTTTATATTTTGTTTTTCAATGGCCAAATGGAATACCCTTATAAACGCTAACAGACCAAAAAAGTTTTATCCGATGCCATGGGATTTTAACAGGTCCAAGGCATTCTGCAATCGGAGTTCTCCGGATCCTCTCACAATTTCATACTTGAATCCATGGCTTTCGATCTCTTTGATATACCTGTCAAACAGCTTCAGCCTCATCTCTCCTCCATTCTCCCTGATAGGATCGGCAATCCAGGGAATATCAGGTGCGCAGATCAAAAAGAGATCAATATTATCAGAAGCAATCTGTTTTTCGATCCATTCGGGGGCTGTTCCATATACAACTTCAAACCAAACCTTGGTAATTATCAACCAGGTGTCCATTAGCAATATTCTACTCACACCAGTATCCGAAAATTTTCTCTCTTCATCCATCTGATGTTGTGCTATCTTTTCAACATCTGAATAGGTATAAGGTCTATTCAGCCGTTCTACGTAACTCCTTGCATATTCAGGAATCAGAAGGGCATTCAGCCTTTGCGCAAGCGCTTCTGCCAATGTGGTTTTACCAGTCGATTCGGGACCTGTGATAACAATTTTCTTCAAGCCAGCCTCCCTTCTTCTGCTTCGGCCGCTATTCCCTTCTTCCATTCCGCATATCCGTAAACAGCCAGCACAGTATACACAAAGAAAAGTAATGTTGTAGGATACAACTTCTTGAAGATAAATAATCCCATTGAAATTGCGTCAACCACCACCCATACCAGCCAGTGTTCGATCTTTTTCCGTGCAAGCATCCAGGTTGCCACAATACTTAAGGCCGTCGTTAGGGCGTCCCAATAAGGCACCTGTGAGTCAGTATAATGCAATAAAATATAGGCAATTACGATGAAAAGCAGAAAAAAGGACATCATCAACTTTAGCCACAAAGCAGCATCGGTTTTCGTTACCATCAAAGAATTCCCGGTAGCACTACCGTGATACCAGCACCACCAACCATAAATACTGATGACAACATAGTAAAATTGCAGTGTCATGTCTGCATAAATCCTTGAAGTATAAAAAACCGCGATGTAAAACAGCGCATTAAGCAGACCGACAGGCCATGTCAGAAAATGTTGCCTTATCGAAAATCCAAGGTATAAGAATCCAGTTATAGTACCGCAAACCTCGACGTAATGATCAATAAGCCACCCGTAGATATTCATATTGGAAATGAATGATAGCGTAACCTTATCTGTTCAGGTAATGGTCATAACTTTTTTGATCTGACAGTAGTTCGATCGCCTTGTTTACCTCTTTATCATCTTCAGTCATGATTTGGAAATAGGTTCCCGACTCATAAAGATCACGGGCTATCAAGGCACGGATCTGCCTGTAGATGGCATTTTGTAAAATTCTTACACTCTCTACATCCCTTTTGACTCCGGATTTTTCACCCAAGGCCATCAAGTCATCCAACATTTTCACCGGAACAGCAAAATTCGTTTTGAAATTCTGAAATTCAGGATATGTAGCCAGCAATATTTTTCGGTTCTGATCGATGTAACTAACCACAAACGGGAAGAAGATATTCTTTCTGATCAAAGTATTGAAGTAAGTATAATGCACTGATGTGTCCAGCGGAACAAATATATCAGGTACGATTCCACCACCTCCGAATACTCGCCTTTTTGTTACCAGGGTATTGGTCATCAGAGAATCCGCATTTGAGATGCTATCCTTGTTAAACAGCTCTCCCCGCTCATAACGTTTGAGGTAATCATTTCTATAATTTTCAGAATTATTCTTGTATGGTTTCTGAATATTCCTCCCCGCCGGGGTATAATAATGGGCGGTCGTTAATCGTATCATGGATCCGTCGTTCAGGGCAAAAGGTTGCTGGACCAAGCCTTTACCGAAAGATCTGCGGCCAATGAGAACACCCCGATCCCAATCCTGAATGGCTCCGGAGACGATTTCGGAAGCTGAGGCGGTGCCCTCATCAATTAATATCACAAGGTTCCCTTTTAAGAAATCTCCATTGGTTGCAGACAGGTAATCCTTTCGTGGGCTATGAATTCCTTCAGTGTATACAATCAACTTATTTGCTTCGAGAAATTGATTGGCTAAATCATAGGCTGCACCAAGATATCCACCGCCATTCCCCCTCAGATCAAGAACCAGATTTTTGATCTTTCCCTCTTTCCCAAGTCGGGTCATGGCTGAGGTATATTCTTCAATTGTGGTAGCTGAGAATCTGTTCAATTTCACAAAGGCAGTTTCTTTGTTGAGTATAAATGCTGCATCAAGACTATAAATCGGAATTTTATCCCTGACAATGGTATAATCCAAAGGAGTTGAATCTCCTTTTCTGGTAACTTTCAGATTAACAGTGGTCCCCTTGGGGCCTCTTAAAAGCCCATACACATCCTGGGTTTTGAGACCAATGGATGTGATATTTTTTGCGTCAACTTTTATAATCCGATCGCCTGGTCTTAATCCAACCTTTTCGGAGGGTCCGCCGGGAATGGTAGTCATGACGGCCAATGTGTCCTGAATGATACTGAAGGAGATACCGATACCTTCAAAATTGCCTTCAAGAGGCTGATTCATCTCTTCGACTTCACTCTTTGTTATGTAAACTGAATGCGGATCCAATTGCCCCAGCAAATCAATGATGGCATGTTCAGTGAGCTTGCTTACATTGGTTGTATCAACATAAAAAGTCTCAACCAATCTCAATAATCTGCCGAATTTAATCGCCTGACTTTGAACATCCTGAGCAGAGACAAAATTTGAAAAAAAAGCAAAAGACAATGTGAGTAAAACACCGTATGGAAAGCTACTATAATTTTTCTTCACAGCAGTAAATTGAATAAATAAAACAATGAACTAATAACCCAGTAATAGGTCTATCGAAAACAAAGATAGTAAGTTATCCAAACATCTACTTTACCGGGTGAAAAAGTAACATTTGGTTTAGAAAACAATTGCATAAAAAAGCCTGCAATTCTTATCGAAATTACAGGCTTTTTTTATTGGTTTTTATTGGATCACACAGAAAGGGCATATTTGCCACTAACGGCCTCTTTGTATTCTTCGAGCAAAGCAGAAAACAGCTCTTTGACAGAGATGATTCTATCCGTCTTCCACACATTACTTCCTGCAAATGCATACCCATTCCTAAAGTTACCACGCAGTGCAGAGGCCAATGATGCCATGATACAATAAGGGGCAGTTTTAATATCACATGTTTTCACGCAATTTACAGGACAAACGGTCGGACGTCTTTTCCCCTGATCCACATCATCCAAAAACGAACAACTGATGGCCCGTCCAGGCATTCCAACCGGACTCTTGATAATCCTGACATCCTCTTCCCTTGCTTGAATATAGGCCTGTTTAAAACCATCGGAGGCATCACATTCGGTTGTCGTTACAAAACGTGTTCCCATCTGTACACCTGCAGCGCCTTTTGCCAAAATCAATGCAATATCTTCTCCTGTATAGATCCCACCAGCCGCAATGACAGGGATTTTCTTACCATATTTTTCACTAAATTCATTGGCAACCACAACGACTTCTTCAATCAAATTCTCAAGAGAATAGTTTTCATCAAATATCTGATCAAGCTTGAATCCCAAATGGCCACCGGCTTTAGGGCCTTCTACGACGATGGCATCCGGCAGGTAGCCGAAATTTCCATACCATTTGTTGCATATCAAGGTAGCAGCCCTGGCGGAAGAGACAATTGGAACCAATTTGGTTTCAGAATCAGGAGTTAAATATTTTGGAAGATCCAATGGCAATCCGGCTCCCGAAAAGATGATATTTACCTTTTCCTTAATTGAAGTTTTTACCAGGTCTGCATAATTCGAAAGAGCAACCATGATATTCACTCCGATGATACCCTGCGACTTTTCCCGGGTTTTCCGAATTTCGGTGGTAAGCCCGTAAATGCAATTCTCTAAATAGTCGGAGGAATGATCCTTGTAAAGAAACCCAATACCAGCCGGGGAAATGACTCCAACGCCACCTTCGTTGGCAACTGCGGAGGCCAATCCTGACAAGGAGACACCTACGCCCATGCCTCCCTGAATAATGGGAAGTTTAATTTTCAATCCCCCGATGTTTAATACTTTCATTTGTTGATATTTTGCTTTTTATTGTCAAATGGAATAGCCACATAACCATTTTCGGTTGGTGCGAACATTTCCTCTTGGCTATTTCATGTTCATTGATTTTTACATTCACTGCACAATGGTAGGAATAGAATTTTTCATGACCAAGAAAATGGGTTATGTGGCTAAAAAATGGTTGAAAACATTAGATTTTGGGACGAATTGCAATATTCGTGGGATGAAATTCAATGGCTCCGGGGATCAAATATTCAATTCAGCTTCTCTTTGAAGGAGGGGACCCAGTTCCTTGACACAGGAATGGGGAAATCGAGGCGATCCAATTCCAAATGGTATCCGCTGGCGCTTCTTTTCAGTCTTTTTACCTTGTTAATGTTCACCATCCAACATCTGTGACATTTCAGCATGACGTCGGAAGATTCGAGTGCTTTCTCTACATTGGTGAAAGATTGCCTGAAGAGTCGTCTCCGAACTGCAAGTTTTCGGTCGATCCAATAGATTTCAACATAATTACCAGATGAGTGAATCAACAACACGCGTTCTACCTCTTCAGCGAATGCCTGCTTTTTATTCTCAGCCACCAAATGCACAGATTCCAGTTCAGGGACGTTTTGGAAGGCATTCATCTCATCCTTCAACCAGGTTTTACCTGAGTCAATCATGTTCCCAACTTTCATTTTTAATGAAAAATTGTAACTGATCAGATTAAACAAGATCAAGGGGAGTAAAGACAGTGCTCCGGTCCGGAAAAATGGAAGATCAGTGTAGGCTGTGGCTTTTGCCAGCCAGGCCATGAAGGTATACACGACAAAAAGGTTGGCAAACATCCAGAAATTCCAGATCAGCTCCTTTTTGATGGTCCATTTGGTTGGATCGAACATTCGGGGAAAGATTCCTGGGAAAAACAGGGTATTTAAAAAGAGTACTGCGGCTGTCAGAAGACCTGCACCAAGCACGAAATAGCCATCGTGCTCTGATTTCAAAAAATTAATTCCAAGCGGCTGAATATAGAGAACGATAAGAATAAAACCCGCACTCACCAACAAAATGGTTCGTGCGTTGTGCTTAAAATTGTTGTTGAACTGGTATGGTTGATTTAAATTTTCAAACATCTTATTTATCTCGCCTTCGCTGGGAATATTAATATCAAACTAACTAAACTACAAATCTGATCCGGGAAGCCTCAGATTCATTCCATATATTGCCCTGAATCTTCCTTGCCACTGTACTCAAAATTCAGAAATATAGTATTTATTTTGAGAAAAATGTTCAGTGGGATGGGAAAAATGCAAAAGCCCCGGAGTAAGCTCCGGGGCTTTGCGGTCTGGACGGGACTCGAACCCGCGACCCCCTGCGTGACAGGCAGGTATTCTAACCAACTGAACTACCAAACCAAAATTCCTAAAAGATTTCTGCTGTTCATTTCATCAAACAGCCATCCTTAAAAGCAGGGCAAATATACGACTTGTTTTGCTTATCTGCAACGGAGCTCTAAAAAAATAGACAACTGGATTTGTTCGCTGATGAATTGCTGCGAATAAGCAAATGTACTTAATCTATACTGTTGATTTTTAAATAATTATATCAATCAGCCTGCCAAAGTTTTAAAGAATGAGAAGTGAACACTTCCATATACTCTCTCCTCAAACAGGTTGGGGTGGGAAGCGAAATTATCGCCTTTCCCGTGCTCAAGAATTAACATTCCATCAGGTTTGATGAGTTGATGTTTCAGAACAAGATCCGGAATTTCTCTTAGCCACTTCAACTGGTAGGGAGGATCAGCAAAGATGAGATCATATTTTTCAGTGCACCTGGGAATAAACTTGGAAACATCGTACCGCAATAGGTGTATGATTTTCTCCAGATGTAATTGTGTGATTACTGAGGTAATAAAGGCATAATGAACATGGTCGATCTCTACAGAAGTAATAGATTGCGATCCCCTCGAGGCAAACTCAAAGGAGATGCTTCCAGTGCCTGCAAAAAGATCCAGGATCTTGGTCTCTTCGAAATCAATTCTGTTGTTCAGTATATTAAAGAGATTCTCCCTGGCAAAATCTGTTGTTGGTCTGGCCTTGAAATTTTTACCTGGCTTAAAAAGCCTTCCCTTCAATTCCCCTCCGATTATTCGCATTTGTAATGATCCAAAAGTGTAGTAAAATAATGATCCGGCAACTGGTTAAAAGTGTAACTGTAATTGAAAAGCGAAGTTGGCCGGGCAAAACTGGTTTTTCTGATATATTTTTTGAAGGTCTGGTAAATTGGATCAGTCGGTCGCATCTGCCCATGAATGATCAATTCCGTGCTGTCTGGCGGGAGTTTTAGCTGATCAAAAACATACAGCACAAAATAGCTAATATCGTTTTCGCCCGAATAGTTGAATTGATTGCAAAGTAGCAATTTCGTACCTGAAAGAACGATCAGTTCAAAATAGGATCTAAAAAAATTGATATGTACCTGTTTCCTCTCCGGGAAGTTCCTGTTTTCCTTCAATGCTCTCTCTACCAGCGGGTAAAGATTGTGCCTGATCGTCGCTCTCGGATACTTAAGGACTAAAAAATCTTTCAAATTTTCAGGAATATTGAAGATACACCAGGCTTCTGCCTTGATTAGCAATGTCTTGTCAACTACAAAACCCCTTTCTATTTCGTGATTGAATCCAAAAAATTTATCAGCTGCCCCCTGTTGATAAAACACCTGGGGTACCAGCGTAAAATTTTCGGAAGAATAAACGATTTCTATGCTTTTATATTTCAGGTTCAAATGTTCATCATCAGTCATCAACTCCCTCACCTTCATAAAAAGTAATCTTGGTCTTTTTAAGAAGAAGTTGGCAGATTTCAATACTGTATACTTTCCCTTTGGGATATCCAGAATGGCAAAAGAAAATCCATCCAGACTGATTTGGATGGATAAATGATATAAGTTAGTCTGTTCGGGATCGAATGATTTGTCGATAAAACAGATGTCGTGCATTGGATCTATTTAAAGGTTTTCTATTGCTGCAAACTTCCACAAGTGAATAATACATCCAGCTCAGGGAAGGTCACAACCAATGATTATTTATTGCGTTGAATGACAACAAAAAAATCAATATGTTTGCCTAGTTTATTATTATTGTTTTTGCAATAAATTGGTTGACAATCTACAAATTTAAAAAAATAATCGACTCAAGTAAATCTCAGGACAGAATTTAGTCTCCCAACCTGTCATGCCGGGATTAAATGGCCAATTAACAACAAAACACATCAGTGGACGTTCTAATGTGGATATGATTAAGTTAACTCTTTCATGAAGAAATTTATCTCCGATTTGATCCTAGTAAAACTGGGACATGAACCAACACCCGGTCAAAAGGAGATGATCGACTCACTGGCTGAATTCGTCTCCAACAGCGAATCAGACAGATTATTCCTTTTGAAGGGCTATGCCGGCACCGGCAAAACCTCTGTCATCAGCGCGCTGGTTAAAGTGCTCGACGAATTGAAAATCAAATTTGTGCTTTTGGCGCCGACGGGTAGGGCTGCCAAAGTACTTTCCAATCAGAGTGGAAAACCAGCCTCCACCATTCACAAGAAGATCTATCGTCAACAAGCTACTGCAGATGGTGCGAGTAAATTTTCCCTCGACAGGAACCTGGCAAAAAACGCCCTGTTTATTGTGGATGAAGCTTCCATGATCTCAAATATGCCACAGGAACACAGTGTTTTTGGATCAGGCTACCTGCTTTCTGATATGATTGAATATGTTTTGGGCGGGTTCAACTGTAAGCTGATCATCTCAGGAGATACAGCCCAACTGCCTCCTGTCGGGCTACAGGTAAGTCCTGCACTGGACAAAGAGGAGTTGTCACTTTTCGGTATGGAGGTGATTGAGAAGGAGTTGAAAGAGGTCGTCAGACAATCACTCGATTCGGGTATTCTTCTGAATGCTACTGCCATCAGGAACCGCATTCTTGAAGATTCCCCCACCGGATTTTGGCATCTCAATATGGAAAAGATTCAGGATGTTGTACAACTCGGTGGTGATCAATTAATTGAGGAAATATCCAATAGCTACAACCGAATTGGGATGGAAGAGACGAT
Organism: Prolixibacteraceae bacterium; assembly: GCA_036170635.1. Lineage (GTDB taxonomy): Bacteria > Bacteroidota > Bacteroidia > Bacteroidales > Prolixibacteraceae > CAINVV01. The sequence continues at coordinate 17,114 of JAVHPO010000084.1, forward strand.
CGTCATTACCCGCTCGAACAAAAGGGCCAATCTGTTTAACGAAGGAATCCGGCGAACCATTCTTTATCAGGAAGATCAGATCTCAAAAGGAGACCTCCTGATGATCGTCAAAAATAATTACCACTGGTCCAAGCAATTGGAGGAACTAGATTTCATTGCCAATGGAGATATTGCCGAGATCATCAGGATTAAAAAGCAGGAAGAGCGGTATGGTTTTCATTTTGCCAATGTTGTCATACGGTTGATTGATTACCTGGATCTGGAGATTGAATGCAAAATATTGCTGGAGACACTTTCATCTGAAGCTCCAGCCTTGACACAGGAGGAGAATAAACGTTTGTTTGAAGCAATTTCGGAAGATTACGAAGAGATACGAAACAAAAGGGAGCGCTGGAAAAAGATCAGGGAGGATCCTTATTTCAATGCATTACAGGTAAAATATTCCTATGCTGTTACCTGTCACAAAGCCCAGGGCGGACAGTGGAAAACCGTTTTCCTGGACCATGGATATCTTACTGCCGAGATGATCGACCGTGAATTTCTACGGTGGTTTTATACGGCATTTACCAGGGCTGAAGAGAAACTTTACCTGGTAAACTTTCACAAGGATTTTTTTGAGAGTGTGGGGTAAAGGATGGATTGAAATAGATAGGAATAGATAGGAATAAGTGGAAATAGGTGGAAACAGGAAGTGGTCTGTCATTCAGCTATAATTCATAACAATCCCCATCGTTGGCTGCATAAGTTTCCGGGAAGATGGCACGGGCCTCATCAACCAGAAATGTGATATCCTTGTACCTCGATGAAAAATGGCCGATCAACAATTTTTTTGCGGATGCCGCAGCTGCAATTTCTGCTGCCTGAACGGAAGTAGTATGGAAAGTCTTTTTTGCAAGGTCGGCAAGATCTGCGGCAAAAGTGGCTTCATGATAGAGCAAATCTACCCCTGCAATTGTTGGAACGATCTTCATGAGGGCAACAGTATCTGTACAAAACCCATAGCTCCTTGTGGGATTGGCCGGGATGGTAATCTCGACATTGGGAACAATGGTTCCGTCAACCAGAATAAGGTCTGCCCCGTTTTTAATATTCATCCTTTGTGAAACCGGAATATCGTACTTTTCAATGGCATACCTGTCCAGGTGTTTATCGTTGGGCAGTTCCTGAAAAAGAAATCCGCAACAGGATATACGGTGCTTCAGCGGGAAAGAGGTAATCCTGATCCGCTTGTCCTCAAAGACGACAACGTTTCGCTTAAAATTCAACGGGTGGTATATGACTTTCAGGTCTGTCACATCATTCATAAATTTCATCATCCCTTCCAGCATCTGCTGGAGGTCTGAATGCGCGTGAATGTGCAACTCCCCTTTTTTCCCGTATAGTACCAGGGAAGAGATCAATCCTGGTAAGCCATAAATGTGATCACCGTGAAGGTGGGAGATGAAAATATGGTTGATCCTGCCCATTTTGAACTTGAATTTCCGTAGCTGAATCTGTGTCCCCTCTCCGCAGTCGATCAGGAATAATTGCTCATTCAGCCTGACAACCTGAGAGGTAGGAAACCTCTGTGAGGTGGGCAGGGCAGAGGAGCTTCCGAGTATGGTTACCGAGAACGAAATCATAAAACACAGTTTAAAGCCAGGATTATGCGGCAGATTCAAAGATAAAAAAACCCGGCCAACGTACCGGGTTTTAATATTTGTTTTCACCATTTCTGATTCCTACAACAATCGTTTCGCTGCCTCTCTGGTTTCGGCCACTTTCAGAACTGATTCAAATCCAATCAGATCTATCATTCCTTTTACCCGAGGAGTGAGTCCGAAAAGAACCAAACTCCCTTTTACCTTGTTGCAAAGGCGATTACCGAGTAAGAGTGCACTCAATCCTGAAGAGTCACAGTAGCTACAATTTGCAAGATCAACCAAAATGTTTCTCTCCCCATTTCCAATGATACCTGCCAATTCTGCTTTTATATCAGGAGCCATCATAGCATCCAACTTTTCGCTGTAGACTGTGATGCAGGTATACGAACCATATTTCAGAACACTGAAATTCATGGTGGAGAGAAAGAAGATCTATTTTTTCTCGTTTTCTTCCATTTGGGTGCGCAAAGCTGCCAATTCACTGATGTCGCCCAATGTTGTTTTTTCGATGTTATCCTTCACCGTTTTAACACTCTTGGGTGCGTTCTGTTTGGTAGCCGCTTTCTTCTTGGCGGTATCTTCTGTTTTCTTCACATCTTCGTAAACACGTGAATGTGAAAGAATAATTCTCTTGGCTGATTTTGAGAATTCTATTACTTTGAATTCCAGCTTATCATCCATTTTCACGTGAGATCCATCTTCTTTCACCAGGTGACGCGGGGTAGCAAAGCCCTCAACTCCATATGGAAGAGAGATGACAGCACCCTTGTCGAACAGGTCGATGACGGTTCCTTCGTGGATAGAATCAACAGTAAAGATGGTTTCGAAAACATCCCATGGGTTCTCTTCCAATTGTTTGTGTCCAAGGCTCAAACGACGGTTTTCTTTGTCGATATCGAGTACCTGAACTTCAATTTCCGAGCCGATAGATGTGAATTCTGAAGGATGTTTGATCTTTTTGGTCCAGCTAAGATCGCTGATGTGGATCAAACCATCAACTCCCTCTTCGATTTCGACAAATACACCAAAGTTGGTGAAGTTGCGAACCTTAGCGGTGTGAGAAGTTCCAATGGTATATTTGCTTTCGATCAATGACCAAGGATCATTTTTCATCTGCTTGATGCCGAGCGACATTTTGTGCTCATCGCGGTCAAGTGTAAGAATGGTTGCTTCAACCTCTTCGCCTACTTTCAGAAAGTCCTGGGCAGAACGCAGATGCTGTGACCAGCTCATTTCTGAAACGTGGATCAAACCTTCCACTCCGGGAGCGATTTCGATGAACGCACCGTAATCGGCAATAACTACAACTTTACCTTTAACAACATCACCTACTTTGAGATCAGCGCTAACATTGTCCCATGGATGAGATGTAAGTTGCTTCAAACCAAGGGCGATCCTCTTCTTCTCATCATCGAAGTCAAGAATAACCACGTTGATTTTTTCATCCAACTGAACGATTTCGTTCGGATGTGCTACGCGGCCCCAGCTAAGGTCTGTGATGTGAATCAAACCATCTACGCCGCCCAGGTCGATGAATACACCATATGAGGTGATATTTTTAACAGTTCCTTCAAGAACCTGACCTTTTTCAAGCTTGGAGATGATGTCCTTCTTCTGTTGTTCCAACTCAGCCTCGATAAGCGCTTTGTGGGAAACCACAACGTTTCTGAATTCATGGTTGATTTTAACAACTTTGAATTCCATCGTCTTTCCAACATAGATGTCGTAATCGCGGATGGGTTTAACATCAATTTGAGATCCTGGTAAGAAGGCCTCAATTCCGAATACATCAACGATCATACCACCTTTGGTACGACATTTGATAAATCCGGTAATAATTTCGTCGTTTTCGAGGGCCGAATTAACGCGATCCCAGCTGCGCATTGCACGGGCTTTTTTGTGGGATAGGGTTAGCTGACCCTTTTTGTCTTCCAATGTTTCAACATAAACCTCAACTTTGTCGCCAATTTTCAGGTTCAGGTTGTAACGGAATTCGTTGACAGAAACAATACCGTCAGATTTGTAGCCAATGTTGACAACAACCTCACGTTTGTTCATGGAGATCACGATACCATCCACGCACTCTTTCTCCTGAAGAATAGAGAGTGTATTGTCGTACATCTCGGTCATCGTTTGTTTTGAAGTTGAACCTACTGTTGGTTTTTTGCCTTCGAAAGCATCCCAGTCAAATTCTTCTTCGTTTGTTGTGGCTAAAACAGTTTCAACAAGAACTGGTTTTTCGGCTGCAACTTTCTTTTCTTTTTTTGCAGGTTTTTCAGCTACTACTGCAACTTCCTCGGCAACAGGAGCAACTTCTTCTGCAACTACTGCAACTTC
>JAVHPO010000084.1:21193-22870 GCA_036170635.1 Prolixibacteraceae bacterium
GCAACTTCTTCTGCAACTACTGCAACTTCCTCAGCGACAGGAGCAACTTCTTCTGCGACTACTGCAACTTCCTCGGCAACAGGAGCAATTTCTTCAACTACCGGTTCTTCAACAACTGCGGCTACCTCTTCAACCAAGGGAGCTGCTTCTGTTACTTCTTCGACCTGGGGAGCAGACTCAACAGCCGAATTTTCAACTGTCTCGTTGACCTCCAGATTTTCATTGATTTCACTCATTTTAAAATTCTCTTAAAATTAATAAATTAGACATTATTTTGAACGGGCGCAAAGGTACATTATTTTCTCAAATAAACAATCCAATTCTAAAAAATAGTTTCAAAGTATAACTGGTTGATAGTTAAGGATTTTAAACAATCCAAAAGGGAATCAATGGTATCCGCTTCCAAAGGTAAAATTTGGAGCCGAAAATTGACGTTTTAGATCAATTTTTCAACCAATTTCGGATATCAATTCTTCATCTGATTCTTGATATTTTTTTACCTATTTTTAACCTCCGGCAATTGAAAAAAGAACGAAACCGGACTTACCCATTTCTAAAAGAACTGCTACCATGGCACTCGAAATTGAACGGAAATTTTTAGTTACAAGTGAGGATTACAAGTCCGAAGCCTTAAAATCCACCCGAATCAAGCAGGGTTACCTTTCTTCCCTGCCCGGAAGAACTGTAAGGGTTCGAATAAAAGGGGGGAAAGGTTTCCTTACCGTTAAAGGGGAGAGCAATGATACAGGAACTACCCGGTTTGAGTGGGAGAAAGAGATTCCGGTAGAAGAGGCCAATGAACTTTTGAAAATTTGTGAACCTGGCCAGATCGACAAAACCCGTTTTGAGGTAAAATCAGGAAACCATATCATCGAAGTAGATGAGTTTTACGGTGAAAATCTAGGTTTGGTTGTAGCGGAAATCGAACTTTCCAATGAAAATGAGATAATTATAAGACCTTCCTGGTTGGGCAAAGAGGTTACCGGATATGCAAAATACTACAATTCAGCCCTAACGAAGACTCCCTATTCCATGTGGTAAATCCGGCAAAGGAAATAGGCCCACTATTGCAATCATTCGGCAAATAAATTTTGTCAGATAAAATTTCTATCTTTAAAAATCAGTTACGTTTTTCACAAAATCCAGGTATGATAGATGAAAATGTAAAGATTCATGATTACTTCTCCCTGGAGATGAAAGTTGGTTTTGTTGCAAGCGAGAAACAGAAAATCAATGATTTCGCCTTCAATATGTGGATTTTCGTCCCCAATAGTCTGGATATTAACCGGTTTACCTATACCAAAGAAGAATTTTACAAAGACCTCACTTCCCATATCCGGCTGATTACGCCCACCTACTTGCTTAAAAATATTGCGGATCAGCAACTTCCCCCACATATATTCTTAAAAAAATCAATCACCAGGCTCGTTTCTTACCCGGACAAGGCCAGCAGGAACAGCTATGAATACCAGCTAAAAATGTTTTTGTCGATAGTGAAAAGTTCACTGAGAGAAGAGGTTTCTCATATTGTAAACGGCAAATCGAACAACGACAGGGATCATTTGATTCAATCCTATCTATCGGATGTCGAAAAAATTGTAACGCGCTACCGCTCCCTCCTTCCCAGTCTCCATGCTCCAACAGTTTCCAGTGAGCTGGTGGAATACTTTCAATTTG
>JAVHPO010000085.1:0-5399 GCA_036170635.1 Prolixibacteraceae bacterium
CTAAAACTACAGCAAGATCATAAAGCAATTTGAAATTCTCTTTGGAGCCAACTCCATAACCTCCTGAAACAACAATGGAGGCTCCTTTGATATTGATCTTTTTCTTCTCAGTATGCCTCTCAATGATTTGTACTACGAAATCAAGGTCGCTCACATATTTTGAAACCTCCAGATGGTTAACCTTACCTGGATAATTGGCATTGATTGCCTCCTTCTTCATCACTCCCTCGCGAACGGTAGCCATCTGCGGACGACAATCAGGATTGATAATGGTAGCAATAATATTCCCTCCGAATGCAGGTCTGATTTGGTACAGAAGATCTTTATAAACCACTCCGGCTTTTTTGTCTTCGTGGTCTCCAATTTCAAGACTGGTGCAATCAGCGGTCAATCCACTGTGCAATGCAGAAGAGACCCGGGGTCCCAGGTCGCGGCCAATTGGTGTTGCACCCATGAGCGCAATTTGAGGTTTTTCTTCCTCGAAAAGTTTGATCAAAATCGCCGAATGGGGCAAAGTTGTATAGGGTTCCAAACGCGCGTCATCAGCGACATGAAGTACATCTACTCCAAATGGTAGTATTTGTTTTTCAACTCCCTTCAGTCCGGATCCTGCTACAACAGCCTCCAATTGACAACCCAATTGACTGGCAAGACTTCTGCCCTTCGTGAGAAGTTCGAGGCTCACCTCGCATACAATTCCCTCTTCAACTTCACAGTAAACAAATATGTTGTTCATTCATCTAGTATTTTAAAATTTGGAAATCATTAGCCGATCACGTGGCTCTCAATCAGTTCTCTCATCAAATCGTTGATCCCTTCATCAGCTGTATTCAACTTCTCGCATCCTTTGCCTGAAGAACAACATTGTCGATTTTTTTCACTTTGGTTGGCGATCCGGTAAGACCAAGTTGATCCGCATCCGTTTTAATATCGCCAACCGTCATCTCCCGAATGTACAAAAACGGACGGTTGTCGTATAAATGGGTATAATCTTCGGTTGCCTCCTGCTTTTCCGTGATGGTTCTGGCATGCTTGAATTTCATCAGCATTTTTACATTTCTGGAACGACAATCCGGAGCACTTCCATTTACAGTAAGAAGCATTGGCAAAGGCGATTTTACAGTTTCAACACCATTTTCCAGCCTTCTACGCATCACAATAGCCGATTTCTCGATAGATAGAATCTCCTCAACATAGGTAACCTGGGGTAAATGCAACTTTTCAGCAACCTGCGGACCTACCTGTGCCGTATCTCCGTCGATTGCCTGTCTGCCGGCAACAATCAGATCGTAATGCCCCATCTCCTTGATGGCCTGTGCCAAAGCATAAGAGGTGGCTAGTGTATCGGAACCCGCAAAGGCACGGTCAGTAAGCAAAACACCACTGTCGGCTCCGCGATACAAACCTTCACGAATGATCTCAGCAGCCCGGCCAGGCCCCATTGTCAGGATGGTAATGGTAGTGCCTGGCAGAGTATCCTTCACCCTCAACGCCAATTCTAGCGCGTTGAGATCTTCCGGATTAAAAATTGCAGGAAGTGCCGCCCTGTTTACAGTTCCGTCGGCCTTCATGGCATCCTTCCCAACATTTCTGGTATCGGGAACCTGCTTGGCCAATACAATTATTTTTAAACCCTTCATATGTATATTATGATTTTAATCTTTCGGGGGGCAAATATAAAACTTCAACAAGTGGTTACCAAAACGTTGGAAAACACAAAAGAGCTCTCGTCCATGGGAAAAATTCCTGCAGGTTCGTGAAAAGAGCTGCCTAATGGCTCTGAAGTCAAATCATACAAGACTTTAGAACATGTAAATGCCATGTTCGAAAAAAAGAATAACCAAAAAACACCCAAATAATTTAGAATGATTTTTTATTATTTATTTGCTCATTGAAGGAGGAGGAGAAAGGTTTCCCCATTTTTTGTTGGGTTCGGCACCCATTTCGAAAACTAGCGATCCTCCTTTGACAATCTCTTCATGCGTTATCCATGGTCTGTTGAAGCTGGCCCCATTCAATGTTGCAGACTGGATGTATTTGTTTTCCGAATTGTTACTCCTCGCCTCAATGACGAAACTCTTATTCCCGGGAAGGTGAAGCACTACCTTTCCGAATAGCGGAGAACCAATGTTGTAAACAGGCTCGCCTGGTGTCACCGCGTAAATCCCCATGGCACTCAAAGCATACCACGAAGAGAGTGATCCCATGTCCTCATTTCCGCACAGTCCACCCGGGCCTGATTTATAGAGTTGCTCACAAACCTGGCGAACCCGTTCCTGCGTTTTCCAGGGCTCGCCCGAATAGTTGTACAAATAGGCAACGTGGTGAGAAGGTTGATTACCATGAACGTACTGACCAATAGTTCCTACAACACCCACATATTTGGGTGGAGTGATGTTGGGGTCCATCCTGAAAAATTGATCCAGCTTTTCGTTGAATTTCTTGTTGTTTCCGAACAAATCAATCAATCCCTTCACATCATGCTGAACCGACCAGATATACTGCCAGGCATTGGATTCGGTGTAATGTCTGGATGGACGCCTGCCTACCAGAAGCGGATCGAAGTACCTGTAGTAGGTATGCTTCCCAATGGTGTCAATAACCTGTTCGCGACCATTCAGAGCCTCCAGAAAAGTTCCGTCGGCTTTTTTGGGCCGCATAAAACCAACGGTTCCATCCCACACATTCTTGTAATTCAACGCCCTTTTCATGAACATATCATAATCTGAATTTTTCCCCAAGGCTTTGGCCATCTGAGCAATACACCAGTCGTCGTATGCCAGTTCAAGCGTATTTGGCACTGCCTCCGTTACCTTATCGATAGGGGCATAACCAAGCTTAAGATAATATTCCAGTCCTGATCGGGCTGCACTGGCAGGGACCGGTGGTTTGGGAAGTTCCAGTGCCTTTTTTCGCATCGCCTGGTAAACGGATTCAGCATCAAAATCACGAAATCCCTTCATGTAAGCATCAACAACAATGGGAATGAGATGATCTCCGACCATGCCTTCACCATAGACATTCAAAAAATGCTGGGCAGGCATCCATCCAAAATCTTTGGCTTTGGCTACGATGGACCTCAGAAAATCGTTCACATGCTCCGGAGCAATTAGGGTCAGGAACGGATGTTGCGACCGATAGGTATCCCAGCAGGAGAACGATCCGTAAAAATCATATCCTTCGGCCTTGTGCACCTTGCCATCCATCCCAAAATACCTTCCGTCAACATCCTGTGATATATATTGTGCAAGCAGGGAATGGTATACTGACGTATAGAATATCTCCATCTTCTTCTCTGTCGTTCCGGATATTTCAATCTTCGAAAGCTCTTTGTTCCAAATCTTATCAGCCTCGTCCCGAACCCGGTCAAAATCAAAATCAGGCATCTCCTTCTTCAGATTCTTTCGTGCTCCTTCGACATCAATGTATGACAATGCAATTTTAACCAGAACCTGCTCTTTGAAACTGGTTTGAAAGGTCACGAAAGCTCCTATTTTATCACCAATCTCGCTGTTCTTGTAGGGGAAAATACTTCCGCCCGATTCCGGAGTTTTGTAGGTAGCATCGAAGGTTCCATAGTATTCGAAAGGCTTGCTGAACTCAGCTGCAAAATAGATATTCCCGCGCTCAGTACTTTTGCAACCCTCTATCTGGTGGTCATTCACAATATCGACCCTTGAACGGCCAGTCGAAGGTGTGGAGCCAATCTGATGTCCAATGTCCAGTATTACCCTGGCATTCAACGTAGCCGGGAAAGTATACCGATGCATGGCAGCTCTTTTCGTCGCTGTTAATTCAACTTTTACCTGATTGTCTTTCAGATATACCGAATAATACCCCGGAAAGGCAACTTCATCCTTGTGTTCAAATCTGGAACGGTATCCCTCTTCCGGCTTTTCGATGGCTCCGGGAACGATTTTCAATCTGTCGGAAACCAAAGGTTGCAACAATATATCTCCCCCGCTCACCATCCCGGTTCCACTAAAATGGGTGTGGCTGAAACCGATGATCGACTGATCTGAATAGGTGTACCCAGCACTGTAGGTCCAGCCAGAAGTATTGCAATCCGGACTGACATGCACCATGGCAAAAGGTAAGGATGCCCCGGGGTAAGTATGCCCGAAAAAATCTGTTCCCAAAAATGGGTTGACATACTTCGTATATTGCTTAACCTCCTGTCCGCATGCTTTGCCATTCGGAAAGGATAACAACCCGATGAAACCTATTGCCATCAGGAAGTATAATTTGGATATAATTCTCATAGAGCGTTGATTTGTTGGCGGAAAGTTAGCGAATAAACCCATCTTAAAGTTGTGGTATTTTAACCATTTCTTCCCAAATAAATGCTAATATTGTTTTGCTCAAATCTTTAATCATACGATCATGAGACTTTTTTTCCTTCCATCTCCCAAAAATTCCTTCATCCGTGGGATCCTCACCATCGCTATCGGGGTAATCATTTTGGCCATGCCGGGCATAACCCTTAAATCGGTGATAATGACTGTTGGAGGAATGATTCTGCTCAGCGGAATTTTCAGTATGTTGTTCTCCGGACGCAAAAAATCCAATGGAATAGGTTTCAATACTTCGTTTCAGGGATTTTTCAATATTCTTTGGGGAATGCTTTTTTTACTCCAGCCGATGGCTATCGTGAAGATTTTTGGATTCTTCTTTGGGATCATCATCCTATTTCTCGGATTGATGATGTTTCTCGGGGCTTTGGGAACCCTCTCAAAGTCCATATGGTCGTGGATCTATCTGGCCTTTGGTTTCGTCATGATCTCCGGAGGCGCCTTTCTTCTGGTTCACCCCATCGAAAGCACCGAAAATATTCTCAAATTTTTTGGCGCAATACTTGTGGTCTATGGAATCCTGGAATTAACAATGGCATGGAGGCTACGGAAAATGCCGAAAGGTACAAATGCCGGGAATACTGTGGATACGACCTACGAAGAAGTATAGACAAAACTTTTTTTGAGTGTACCCGGGCTTACAGCTCTACGCTCGCACTAAGGAAGCCGGACTGGCAATTTTCAAAAATGAAAAAGGGTTGTCCTTGAAGAACAACCCTTTGCACGGTCAGAAACACAGACTTGTAGAAATAGTAGTAGTAATAGTAGTAGTTGAAGAATACAAATCGTAAGCTGACTTTTTTTGAAATTCGTAAGAGTACTTATTTATTGTTTTGTTGCTTTTTTAATTTTTACAATGGCCGAAGCGAAGAGTTCCATCTCTTTCCTTGAACCAAGCATGGCATTCTGCATGATCCAGACAGCTTCGTGGTAACAGGCTTTTTCCGTAACCGGACATTGAACCTTCGTATAATCTACCGTTTCAGGGATGGCATAACACATGAAGTTTTTCTTCTGAAACAGTGGTTGTTTGTACAATGGCTCGGG
>JAVHPO010000086.1:0-22809 GCA_036170635.1 Prolixibacteraceae bacterium
AAACTGGTGGAGGAGTCGCCCAACAAGTTCGATTTAATGAACATGGGGCATGTCCAATGGTGTTTGGGGAAGAGAAAAATAGCCCTTGACTTTTACAAACAGAGCATCAACGATGCTGAAATGTCTGAACAGGAATTCATGGATGCGTTCAACGAGGACCTGGAACATTTGCTAAGACAAGGTGTAGATCCTGAAGATGTTCCTATTATGCTCGATCAACTCAGATATTCCCTGGTAAAAGACCAAACCTCTTTCGAAAAATAATGAACAGCATAACCCGCAACAAAGAACTCAGTTGGCTATCTTTCAATGAGCGGCTGCTCCAGGAAGCATCGAAAAAAGAGGTGCCATTGATTGAACGGCTCAAATTTCTTGGTATATACTCGAACAATCTCGATGAATTTTTTCGAATTAAGGTGGCTATTTTACGTAGGTTAGCCACCATTGACAATCTGGTACTTGCAGATGGCGAACTGCCAGCCAATATTTTGGATCAGATTGAACAAACAGTTGTTGCCCAGAGCAAATGGTTCGAGCGAATATATGGTCAATTACTAAAAGATCTCGCCGAAGAGGATATTTTCATCATCAACGAGAGCCATTTGACAGCGGAACAGGGCGAATACGTAACAGCTTTTTTTAAAGAGGAGGTGCGTCCACGCATCATGCCTGTGATTATAAAGAAGAACCAGCCGCTACCCGACCTGAACGATGATGCCATCTACCTGGCTGTCGTCATGAGCAAATCTAAAAAGGAGGAGTATGCCCTGATCGAAGTACCAACCGACCTGCTTCCAAGATTTGTTATTTTGCCCTCAGACGACGATAAAAGGCACATAATCTTGCTGGAAGATGTTATCAGGTACGAATTGAAGGACATCTTTTACATGTTTAGTTTCAAGACGATCAATTCCTACATTGTCAAACTTACCCGAGATGCTGAACTTGATCTGGATGACGACGTGGCGGAAGGCTATGTGAAAATCCTATCGAAGAGCCTCGAAAAAAGGGGAAACAGCGAACTGGTCCGGTTTGTACACGACAAAGAAATTCCTGAGAATTTTCTGGCGCTCCTGCTTAAAAAACTCAACTTCGACCGCGATGATGTGATCATTGGCGGTTCCCGGATACACAATTTCAAGGATTTTATGGGTTTCCCCTCCATTGGAAAAAAGCACCTCTATTACAAAACCTATAACCCCGTTGCACACCCGGATATCCATCAGGGAGAGCCCTTTCTGGCATCCATAGCCAAAAAAGACATATTGCTCCATTTTCCCTATCAGTCATTCTACCATTTTATCGATCTTTTGAGAGAAGCCTCCATTGATCCCAAAGTGACCGAGATTAAAATGACTGCCTACCGGATGGCCAAGAATTCAAATGTGATTCATGCCCTGATCAATGCTGCCAGAAACGGGAAAAAAGTTACAGTCGTTCTGGAGCTGAGGGCGCGCTTCAATGAACAGGATAATATACAGTGGGGCAATCTTTTAACCCGCGAAGGGGTTAAAGTAATTTTGGGAGTTCCCGGATTAAAGGTACACTCCAAACTTTGTCTGATATCGCGCAAAGAGGAGAAGGAAGTGATCAACTACGCGTGCGTTGGTACCGGAAATTTCAACGAAATCACCTCCAAAGTCTTTTCGGACCAGATGCTATGGACCGCAAATCCTGCCATTGCTAAAGAAGTTTCCAAAGTTTTTGAGTTTTTCTCCAAAAACTATAAAATTGGAAGGTACCATCACTTGCTGGTATCTCCATTTACCATGAGATACAAGATGATTCAGATGATCAGGCAAGAGATTCTGGCAGCTAAAAATGGGATGAAGGCGGCTATTTCCATCAAATGCAACAACCTGGTCGATCTTGAAATCATTGGGAAATTGTGCGATGCAGCCAAAGCAGGTGTCGATGTTCGTATCAATGTGAGGGGTATGCTTGCCTTAATATCAACTTCCGTTGAAGATAACTACTCGATCCCTTCCATCGGGATTATTGACCGGTACCTTGAACATTCAAGAATCTACTACTTCTATGCAGGTGGTAAGGAAAATATGTACATCTCTTCGGCCGACCTAATGACACGAAACCTCGACAGACGGGTAGAGGTGTCGGTTCCTATTTATGACCCGGAGATGAAAAAAGAACTTTTAGGATTCCTTGATCTGCAGTGGAAAGACAATACCTCTGCCCGAATATTGGACAATGGGTTATCCAACCAGATCAACAATCAGGGCACTTTCCCTCCATTAACTTCTCAACTGGCATTCTATGAACTTCTCCAGTCGATCAGGGAAGAATAATCATTCGGATTCCCTATTAAGCCAGAGGCTTGAAAATATTGGTATTCAGGAGATCACAATTTGGAAGGAGATGGTTTTAAAAGATGGGTCACTCTTCAACGAAATTTATGACCTGATTTACTGCAACAATCCAAGACTCGCCTGGCATGCAGCCTGGGTGATAGACCATGTTTCCGAAGCTGATCCGTCAAAACTCGAAACATTTGTCCCGGAGATGATCGATCATCTTCCTCAATTGAGAAGCAGTTCCCTGAAACGACATTTCACCCGTATGTTACTGAGCCAAAAGATCCCTGAAGACAGATTAGGCAAACTTGTTGATGTGCTGTACAACCTGCTTTCACCATCTGAGCTAATTGCTGTGAGAGCCAATGCATTGCAGCTTCTTCTCAATATTTCGCACATAGAGCCCGAACTTCAGCCTGAGTTGATCTGCGTTGCGGAATCCATTCTGGAAGAAGAACTTACATCCGGAATGAAATCGAAAACAAAACGCATTTTGAGGGCATTGAAGCGTCAATGACGAATGAAAATTCCGAAAAAGAATACAGAAACTATCCCCCAGAGAAAAATGGAGAGCAACATCCATGGAATGAAACTCCTTTGGTGGTGAAAATATTTAGTCCCAAGCAAGGCCCCAATGGGAATCGAAAGCAAAATTGGGGTTAATAAAACAATCCCGGGCATCCCCAATTTCCGGCGGATGTTGGCAATCATTTTGTTCCTGTGCGTAAATTTGTTGGCAGTCAATTTTCGGTACCTTCGGGTATCGCGCCATTGTTCAAATCTTACTTTAAACAATGGGGGGGTGATAAAATAGATGAAAGGCCAAAGTAATTTAAGTTCCTTCAGGAGAAAAGAGAAAAAGGCATAGAAAAACAGAAATCCCAACAACCCTCCAAGTTGTATCATCACAAAAGTCTCTATCTGGTTGAGCCTAAACATATAAGCATATGGAGTGGCCCAAAAAAATTTGACACTGGCAATGGCTATGACATTCAGGTATTTTAAAATTAACTCCATTTTATCTCATTACACCTCACTCAAAATTAGCTATAAAATGAACAGATTATATTAAAAAATGCTATTTAAACTCTATCTTTGTAAAAACCTTAATAATCTAAAAATTGTCTGGAAATCAAAAATTTTTTGGGCTTTCGGAGCATGTTGCAGGAGGAATTTCTTTCCAAAAAATTTTGAACTTTTGCCTTTGCATGTTCGTGGGGTCAAACCTGCTATTTGGTCAAACAATAAAGGATTTTAAAGGGATTTGGGTGAATGAGAGCCGCGAGTACCTGCTCAACAACCAAAAGCCACTGCCCTACCTGCAATCGGGATTTCACTACTTTTCCCACCAACAAGACAACGCTTTTATAGAAATACTGGAGCATAACTGGTCAAAATTTTCTTCTATTCCAGGGATTCATGTCCCAAAATCCAGGAAATTTGACCCTGCACCTCAGTTTAGCTTCGAGGAAACCAGTTACCACAATTCTCAGTTTTTACCCTGCTTTATCGATGAGCCACAGAAAGAGGAATCAGCATTAACATCTGAAAAACTTCCCAGAATTAGAAAACCCGAATATGTGACCGCAAATCCGCTGAAACAAAATTTCAAATTTTACGGCAACAATATATCTGTCACCTATGACCGGCTTCTATCACTCGCTGTAAACCAGCAAGTAAATAATGAAGTAGTTATCGATTTTTGGAAAAAATTCATTGTTGGCAACAGTGAACACCTCATCGATCAACTGACCGCAATCAGGGATAGACTTGGGTTAAATGACTGGGGCTATTTTTTGCTGGTAAAATCCTGTTCGAATGCCCTCTATCCGAACAATGAAGCAGGTGCTTCGCTTTTAAACTGGGCATTGATGATTCGTTCAGGATTTGATGTAAAAATCGGATACAATCAGCTCGGCGCTTCTGTTTTGTACAGAACATCCGTCAAAATATATGGTATTCCATCAGTAAGAGTTGATGGATTCGACTACTGCATAGACAAACAGATTGCGACCCTGCCGGTTACAGTGTACCTTCACAACCATCCCGAGGCTTCTGGATCCATTCGGCTGAATATCAATCAATCACTAAATTTTCAGGGAGAAGTAACGAATAAAAAATTTCAATTCCTTTGGGACAAGAAGTTGTACGAATTCGTCCTGAAATACAATCCGGAAGTGACCAAATTTCTGGAGGAATATCCACAAACCGACCCCGAAATCCGCTTCAATGCCCCTTTCACTCTTCTAACGCTGGAATCGCTTCTTAAACAAATCAAACCTGTTTTAGCTGGAATGAAAAAGGAGGAGGGTGCAGCCTTTCTCCAACAATTTGTTCAAAAGTCTTTTACCTATCGCCCATACAACGATTTATTTGGCTACGACCGTTTTATGTTTCCCGAAGAACTGCTGTTCAGGGATGAAAGCAACGATAAGGGAAAATCGCTGCTTTTTGCCTGGCTGATCAGTAACGTGATGAACCAAAAAGCGGCGCTGGTAGAATTCCCGGGGTTTTATTCCGTCGCAATCTCGATGGATCAACCCATGGATGGGGACAATTTTCTGGTAAGAGGAAAGAGTTACACCATAGCCGATCCTACTTTTGACAATGCGCCACTGGGGCTTGTGATGAAAGATTTCTATCCGCTCAAGCCCCTGATCAAATTGCTTCATAAGGCTTCGGAGGAGTTCAATGAACAGGATAAAATATGGAAGCTTGCCCTCTCTTTTGGTGCGGAACGAAGTGGCGCCGGAAGAGACTACCTGAAAGATGAAATGGGAAATTCATATATAACGGGCTTCCTGACAGAGAAAATTAACAAGCAATCAGTTGCGGTTCAGGTGCCTTTCGTGGCGAAGTTTGATGAAAATAACAAACTAATCTGGATGGACAAGTTTCATTCGGATGTGAAAGCGTTCGGACTAGAGTTAAAACAGCTGGATAAAAATGAGTTCTACCTTGCCGGCTCCTTCCGGGGAAAACTAGAGTATAATGGCATCATACAACAAACAGCCCCAACAGATCCGGACCTTTTCTTTGCACAGTTTAACGGACAAGGTGAAATTGAATGGATCTCCAAAGGCGGACTGGATGAATTGGAGGAAGATGCCAAATTATTCTATATTGTTAATTTCAGCAGATCGGGTGATATTCAAAGTGTTAGGCTGGCCAATGAAGATGAAAGAACCGGAACCACTGGTTACAGGGAAGGAACCTATGAGGGACTTTGTTATGTGGGCTCCCGCTTCCAATCTACCGGACTTGAAAAAGCAACTGAAGAGGTATTGCCAAAAGCCACCACCAACTTTTGGCATCATTATAACCAAATGAAACTACTAGGGATTGAACCAAACACGACATACCTTTCAGCAATCTTAAATTCGGTAATCAATGCCGGAAATCAGCTGACAGCATCCGATCTTGCATCGTTGAACCTTCAAAAATCCAACAACGGAGCTAGTTTCGTACCCATTTTGACCGAAACAATTCAAAAAATAAAAAGTCTTACGAACAGCAATGGAATCGTTGAGCTCAATACCATAAACTCCCTACCATTCAAAATTTTACCATTCAAAATTTCAGCCCGTTCACATTTGAAGGTCATTCCTCTGGACAATAATGATCTGAAATTAAAAGTAATAGATGGATTTGAGTATGAGTCAGGATGGATTAAAGAGAATATTAATTCCTTTATACTCGAACTTTCAACCGGCAACATTATTATCGATTTAGGAAGAGAACATCAGATTGTTACGAAAAATTTAAAACATGATATTCTAAAATAATTATTTTTGTTTCCAAAACATTAATAATTTTATCTTACTTTGAATCAAGATCCGGAATTATACCACCTAATAAAAATCTAATGAGAATAATTCACTTTGACAGATTTCTGGTTGTTTTTCTCTCCATAATACTTTGTCAGACTGCATACTCCCAAAGTTTGCCAACAGGACAGGAAATTCAATACAATCCCATTACCACAGCAGTTCCATTTTTGACCATCACTCCCGATTCGAGGCATGGTGCCATGGGGGATGTAGGTGTTGCAACATCTCCGGATGCTAACTCCCAGTATTGGAATCCTTCAAAATATGCCTTTGCGAAAGATAATTTTGGTTTTGCTTTATCGTACACTCCATGGTTAAGGCAGTTGGTCAATGACATCAATATGGCCTATTTAGCGGGATATTATAAATTTGACCAATATCAAACCATCGGTGCCTCGCTTCGCTACTTCTCAATGGGCGACATACTTCTTACTGATCAAAATGGGTCTAGCCTTGCCAATGTCAGTCCCAATGAATTCGCTTTTGATTTAAGTTATTCCAGAAAACTATCCGACTATTTTTCGGGAGGTGTTGCGATCAGATACATCCGCTCCGATCTTTCAGGAGGGATTGGACCTGAATCCTATGTCCCGGGTCACACTTTTTCTACCGATGTCTCCTTTTATTACAACAAGAGTTTCGGCAAAAGCAGCTACGATCAGTCTTTCTCCGCGGGTATCAATCTGTCCAACATCGGCGGAAAAATATCCTATGATGATGGTCAGAACAAGGAGTTCCTCCCTGCCAATTTTAGATTAGGAGCAACCTACAGCAAAGAACTTGACAGTTTTAACTCAATTGCCATTTCATTCGACATCAATAAGTTAATGGTTCCTACTCCACAGATCACTTCAGGAAATCTGAATACTAGCGGTGGAATCGTTTTACCTGACAACAGTTCCAACATGTCTGTGGTTAGTTCAATATTCAGTTCATTTACCGATGCACCCGGGGGTTTGAAGGAAGAGCTACAGGAGATCAATTTTTCAACAGGTATTGAATATTGGTACAACCATCAATTTGCCGTCCGTGGTGGATATTTCTCTGAGAGTGAATTCAAAGGAAACCGGAAATTTTTCTCTACCGGTCTTGGTGTGAAGATGAATATTTGCTCAATCGATTTCTCCTATCTGGTTCCAATACACCAAAACAATCCTTTGGCCAACACCATCCGTTTTACCCTGCTTTTTGATGTAAAATCCTTTAACAAGAGTAAAAGATAATAACTTCCATTTTCGATAATGCCATAAGTCTGTTACGAATCGCGGACTTTTCAATCAACTAAGCGACTGGCATTTTGCAGTCATTATCAACTAACAGGAAACCGGCAAATTTTTGTTGTCAATGCCGGTCAGATTTTTTTTAGGATATACTACTTTTGGATCGTCATGCCCCTAATCCTGAGGGTATAATGATCTGCTAATTTAATTTATTAACATGCAAACAAGGAAATTTTTAAGCTTGTTCCCTGTTTTGTTGGTGGTTCTAATGATTGCCGGCAAAACCTTTGGAGCCCAAAAGGATCAGACAGTTGCCCAAGTCATGAACCGCGTCATTACCCAATTGTACCAGACAAAGAGTCCGCAGGAAATGATGAAACTGGACATGAACCAGGTCATGGGGCTCTTCTCCAAAGAGGAGTTGAAGGCACTCTCAACATCTCATTGGGTGTTTGATGTCAATGTACCGGTAACCGTCTCAATGATGGTCAGTAAGGAACAGAAGACCCTCCCTTTCTGGATACCTGGCAGCGGATTCCTCAAGACAACCATGACAGTTAAAAACAGGCAAACAACCTACGATATCTGGCAGAAGCAGTACCCAAAGGGCAGGGTCGGATTGGGCGTAAACGGTTTTGAAAATGGTTTGGCGCTCCACTATTTTGTCTCAGTAGCACCGGTAAACAAACAGGATAAATTGCAAATCAGCCCAGATTATCCGGCCGACCAAAAATTTGGCGTCATGCAAGATGGCGCTTCCACTTACCTGGATTGGGATGAACTAGTTTTGCAGGAGGTTCCCGAGGCCATGAAAGGTCAGCAGCTACTCACCACAACAAGGGGAAGAGCTTCCGAATCGCATCTGGTGGGCGCTTTCAGGTCAACACCTTTTGCCTCTTCTCAAAATCCCGATCAAATCATCCTTACCTGGAGTTCAAATCCTTCATCCAGCATGGATATACAGTGGCGTACCAACACTACCGTGGATACCTCAACCTTAAAATACAGGACAAAGGGTGCATCAAAAGTAGTATCTGTCGTTGCCGATAAAATGAAAATGGAAGACCGCATGCTGGTGAACGACCGCCTTTCCAATCACTACACAGCAAAACTCACAGGACTGAAACCTGGGACTACCTACCAATACCAAATTGCTTCACAAAACGAGTGGTTTGATTCAGAAAGCTTTACTACGGCTGCTGCCAATTCCTCCTTCTCCTTCCTGTGGTTTGGAGATACCCACTTTTCCCCAAAATTCGGTGAGATTCTCCACAAAGGTTGGGTTGCACATCCGGACGCCTCCTTCTTTTCGATCGTAGGAGACCTGGTGAGCGATGGTTTGAATCGCGACCAATGGGATGCACTTTTTGACTATTCCAAAGAGACCGCCTGCAAAATTCCTTTTATGTCCGTACCCGGAAACCACGACAACCGCGCCGGACTTGGCGCTAAAATGTATTGCGATCTTTTTAGTTATCCAATGAATGGCCCGGATGGTGTACCAAAAGAACAAACATATTCTTTTACATATAAAAATGCGCTCTTCCTGATGATTGATGCCACTTCCCCCATTGATGCCCAGACTTCCTGGATAGAAAAGCAGCTTGCCACAACCAAAGCCACCTGGAAGATTGCCATGTTTCATTTTGCCCCTTACAATCGCGAAGAACCCTATCTTGACATCCAGAAGGCATGGGTTCCGCTGTTCGACAAATACCATGTCGATATGGTTTATGGCGGTCACCTTCATTATTACATGCGCTCGAAACCGATGAAAGCCGGGAAAGTGGTCTCTTCCTACCGGGATGGTACTGCCTATCTGATTTCAGTTGGAATTCCAAACAGGGACCAGGATTTCGCAGCAGAACCTTATGCCGAGGTTACCGATAGTAAAGGTCAACTCTTTCAATATGTGAGAATTGATGGAAAAAGCCTTTACCTCGAGTCGGTAAACTTGCAAGGAAAAATCATTGATTCTTTCACCCTTAAAAAATAGATATGCGAACGATCTGTACCACAATACTTTGTCTGCTACTTATTTTTGGGTCTGCCGTAGCCGGGAATAAACCCGTTCTCAAATTTGACAGAAATGGCGATTTTAAGATACTCCAGTTCACAGATACCCATATTAACATCGCCACCAAGTCCAATCTAAAATCGCTCGATATTATTAAGGATGTTATTGAGGCCGAAAAACCTAATCTTGTTCTCCTGACAGGGGATATTGTTACCCAGGATGGCCCACAGGAAGGTTACCAACTTCTTTCACAAATATTTAATAATGCTGGAGTACCCTGGGCTGTGGTTTTTGGAAACCATGAATCCGAAGGGAAATTTCCGAGGAGCTCATTGGCGAAATTGGTTGAGACTTTCCCTGGCTGTTTGAACAAGAACGTTGGAGGAATCACTGGCTATTCCAATTTCATTTTACCAATATTGGGAAGCAGGAATGAAGTGGAAGCGTTACTCTATTGCCTTGATTCCAACTCATACAGTAACCTGAAGCCAAATGTCCAGGGCTACGGTTGGTTTGATTTTTCACAAATCGACTGGTACAGAATTAACAGCAAAGAGTTTACCCAAAAAAATCAAGGAAAACCAGTTCCTTCTTTGGCATTTTTCCACATTCCGCTTCAGGAATATACACAAGCCAATCATCAAAAAGATTCGATCATCATAGGCGTCAGAACAGAAGATGAAAGTTCAGCCCTAATCAACTCGGGCATGTATTCAGCCTTTCTTGAATTCGGGGACGTGATGGGAATATTTGTAGGTCACGATCACCTGAATGACTACATCACTGTTTACCATAACATTGCCCTGGCCTATGGCCGTGTATCAAAAGCTATGAAAGATACAGAAGATCCGTTAGCAGGAGGTCGTGTTATCACTTTAAAACAGGGGAAACGCGAGTTTGACACCTGGATACGCCAAATGGACGGGAAGAAGGTGCTTCCCTGCTCCTTTCCGGCGTCCTTCACTCATTAAATTACAAAATAGTGTATTTTGCGGAATCAATTCCGTAAATATTAGTATTTTTGCGGAATCAATTCCGTAAATATTAGTATATTTGCGGAATAAGGCATTTATTATGGTTGAAAGAAGACTCAAAACCGTTATCACAGGTAAGCTTGGCAAAGGAAAAGCAATTCTGTTGATGGGTCCACGGCAGGTTGGTAAAACTACTTTGCTCAAAGAGTTGTTCAAAGAAGACCCGGAAACGCTTTGGCTCAATGGGGATGAACCCGACATTTATGAACTCTTTGAAAATATAAGCTCAACCCGTTTAAAAGCCATCTTTGGCAACAAAAAAAACATCGTCATTGATGAGGCCCAGCGAATTTCTGATATTGGTCTGAAGTTAAAATTGATTACCGATCAGATTCCTGAAATTCAATTGGTAGCTACCGGAAGTTCATCTTTTGAATTGGCCAATAAAGTAAACGAACCTTTAACCGGCAGAAAATGGGAGTACAAGATGTTTCCACTTTCGTTTGGGGAGATGGTTGCGCATCACGGATTGATCGACGAGAAACGACTTTTGCCGCATAGATTGGTTTATGGATATTATCCCGAGGTAGTCACTGGATCGGGAGAAGAGAAAAATATTTTAAAACAACTGGCCGATAGCTATTTGTACAAAGATATTTTAAGATGGGAGCAAATAAACAAACCCGATAAACTAGTTAAGTTGCTTCAGGCTATTGCTTTTCAAATAGGTTCACAAGTCTCTTTAACTGAGCTGGGGCAAATCGCAGGATTGGATTCAAAGACAGTAGAAAAGTACATTTCGCTACTGGAACAATCCTATGTCATTTTCAGGCTGGGTTCATTTAGCCGCAATCTTCGCAATGAGCTGAAGTTCAGCCGAAAAATATATTTCTATGACAATGGCATTCGCAATGCCCTCATCGCGAATTTCACCCAAATTGAAACACGCACCGATACCGGGGCCTTGTGGGAAAATTTCATCATCTCGGAAAGGTTGAAAAAAATCAGCTATGAGTCAATATGGTGCAATAGCTGGTTTTGGCGTACAACACTTCAAAAGGAGATTGACTATATTGAAGAAAAGGATGGTCAAATAGCAGCTTATGAGTTCAAATGGAATCCTGATGCCAAATACAAAACGCCCAAACAATTTCTGGCGGCTTATCCGAAAAGTACTTTCCAGGTAATCCACCAAAAGAATTTTGATGAATTTCTACTGTAGCAAAAAAGGCTGTCCCAAA
Source organism: Prolixibacteraceae bacterium (assembly GCA_036170635.1). Classification (GTDB taxonomy): domain Bacteria; phylum Bacteroidota; class Bacteroidia; order Bacteroidales; family Prolixibacteraceae; genus CAINVV01. The sequence continues at coordinate 11,595 of JAVHPO010000086.1, forward strand.
AGTGAAAATATTTAACCACAATATCACAGGGTCCATAATTCTCAGCTATGAACTCCAGCTCTTTGTCAATCACATCCATTGGTTTGTTGGCTAAATCCATCGGTGTATACATGAGCGACCTCCTGGCAAATGGGAACAGGGTTCTGGCCTTGTGTAGATCTGAATCGATTCCCATGTCAATATATCCAACTTTTGGAATGGAGGCATAATCATCAAGGTATGGTGAGGCATTCCAGGCACAATTATGGATTCCAATGGCATCGAACTCACAGGCAATCCGCAAATCGAATGGCAATATAAATTCCTTATATAATTCTGGTTGTATCATGTTAACCAAACAATTGCTTACAGTGAAGAATGAATAGCTTACACCGCTCTCCTGCTGCCTTCGCTGAAGCATTTTGGCGGCATTAATCATGGTGGTTGTCACACATTCGAGCAAATTCATAACCAGATCCGGAGCCACCAGCATGTCGAGAAACAGTTGCTGTCCCCTCAGTCGCTGCGCATTGTTCAGAACTCCCTGCCAATTGATAAAACCAACAACTTTTTCACAATTTCATCTCCCATCCCTTTTCATAGCCTCTTGACCAATATTTCGCAGCTTCCTGGTCCTTCAGAATATGACCATTGGTTGGATCAATGTTTAGGCTTCGGCCAACCCTTTGTGAAATATTGCCCAATTGAACCATCAGCGTACTCTTAAAACCTGATTCCACCCCTGAATTCAAGGGTGCGCCGTTGTTGATGGCATCAAACATATTTTGAATATGGAGCGCATCCACCTGTTCCGAAGGGTTGGAAAGGTCGCGCGGATCAATCTTCTGTTGCTCTTTAACCTCTTTGATGACTTTACCTTGAAGATCGAAAATTGTGTAACTGTTCCCGCTGGGTATCAGCAGACTGCCATTCTCTCCATAGAATACCACGCCGACTGAACTGCCTTCGATTGGTTTTCCATTGCAGCTCCTTCCCTCCCACGACATGGAAACGCCTTTGTCAAAATCGAGATTGATCACCTGGGTATCCGGTGTTTCCCAATCATCTTTGTAACGAAAGCGGCCACCATTGGAACTTACCCTTACCGGAAAATCAACATCAAGGCCCCAACGGAGCAAGTCGATCATATGTGTTCCATTGTTTAGGGCTTCGCCGGTTCCCCAGTGCCAAAACCAATGCCAGTTGTAATGCAGAAGATTGTCTTTAAACTCCTTCCTGGGAGCCGGACCCTGCCATAGATCCCAGTTTAGCCAATTTGGAACTTCCACCTTTTTACCAATCCCGATAGGGCCCCGATTGTTAGTGTACCAACCTTTGCCAAAATAGATCCGACCAATAGCACCGTTCTTCAGTTCTTCTATTCCTTTCACCACATTGGGCCACGACCTGCGCTGGTTACCCATCTGGATAACTTTGTTGTATTTTCGGGCGGCTTCTACAAGGATCTCACCCTCCCTGGGATTGTGGCAACAGGGTTTCTCAACATACACATGTTTCCCGGCCTGCAACGCCAGCAAGGAAGCAGGGGCATGCCAGTGATCAGGGGCTGCAATAACAAGCGCATCAATATCTTTACTTTCGAGCGATTTTCTGAAATCTTCAAATCCCTTTGGGACAATCTTTTGCCTCTCTTTCAGAGCTTCGATACAAGTGGTCACAGCCCTTGAATCCACATCGCAAATATGGGCAACTTCACAATTTTCCTGGATGGAAAAATTTCTTGCCAGGGCCTTCCCCCTAGAATTTACACCCATCATCGAGACCACAATTTTGTTGTTGGCCCCAACTATCCTTGCATAACTTCTGGCGTTGAATCCGGGTAAAACGCCACCAACACTGAGAGCCGAAGCCCCAATGACAGTTTCCCTGATAAAATCCCTTCTCGCATTTTCCATATAAGTATTTACCATTAAATGATTTACAATTTACTATTCGGTTAATCCTTGAGAATTAATCCCTTACAGAACAATTAGTATGAAAAAAAATCAGTACGCTTATCTCAGGTTAGGGCGATTCTATTTAGATTGTCCTGAAGCAATTTTTTGTGCCATTTGCCAGACTGCATCCAGTTCAATAGCAGCGCCTTTGTTCGCTTTGCTTAAGTCGGCTGCCTCCATAAAGGCAAGAATTTCGAGGGTCTCCTCCGGCTTGACCGGAACAATTCCGCTGTCGAAGAAACGAATGATCTGTACAAGCAGAGAATCATAACCGGCATAGTTACCAAAGGATTGGATGCCTTTTTCGCCAAAAATTGTGCCGCCATAATCCAATTTCCCTTTCCTTATCCCGCGAAAGGTTCCAATTCGGCCATCGCTCCAGGTTCCGACAACCAGGTCTGTATCTGCATTCGAAATCCGAACCACACTTTTGCACCCTGTCCCCATGGCAGTGAAAAGCGTTTCGACACCATGTATTCCATACCAGAAAAGATCAGGATGTGTCTTCTCCAGCTTTGCCGGGCTGTAGGTCTCCGCACCTAGAATCTTTCCGATTTTTCCCAACAAGAGTTCATCCATCCCTGCTATATACCTTAGTGAGGAGCTTGAGAAAATAGGTACATCGTGTTTTTTGGCAGCTTCATAAAGGAGAATTGCATCTGACAGTGAAGCAGTTACTGGCTTGTCGATAAACATCCGTTTCCCTGCTTTTATGACCTGAAGCGCCTGCTCTAAATGCAGCCGGCCATCATTGGTTTCCAGCATCACTACATCCACTTTGGCGACCAGATCATCGATGGAATTGACGATCTCAACGCCATATTTCTTAACCTCTTCCGTGTATCCGGGGATTCTTTCGGAACTGCTTACAATTTCACGGCTGCCAAAAGGATAAGCGGCCACAATTTTGTACCCAAGATAGGTTTCACCGGCTTTCGAATCATTCAGTGCCTTGGTAAAAGCAATGCAGTGGGAGGTATCCAATCCGATGATCCCGACTCTTTTCCCTCCATTTTTGGATTCGGGGCCGGAGGCCTTAACAACAGAACCAGTAAGTCCGATTCCAATTCCACAAAGTGCGGAACTCAACACAAATTCCCTTCTGCCAGATGTCTTCATGGTAATTAGTTTAGAAACCAAATATCGCCAAAATTTCTTGAAACCCCAATTAGCACCTGCACGTCAGACCATGGACTATATCACCAGGGATCAGCAGTGTTCGTTAATGCATAGATCATTCACTGTTTCAATCTCGAGGGTAGCATGCGAAATATTCAGGTCCAACAATCTTTCCCGGATCTCACGACGGATAACGTTGATCCGATCGATGGACAAATTTTCAGCAACTACCAGGTGCCCGGTCAAAGCATTCTCTTTTGTACTTATTGCCCACACATGGATGTGATGCAGGTTTTCGACGCCTTCCATCGATCTGATCATTGTGCTGATTTCGTTCAAATCAATATCTTCCGGCACGCCGTCCAGAGAGAGGTGCAGGCTACTTTTAAGCAGGTTCCAGGTACTCCACAAAATCACCAGACAAATGAGGGTACTTAACAATGAATCAACCCAATAATAATGTGTGTAATAAATGATAACGCCTCCAACAACCAATCCTAGCGAGATGACCGCATCCGAAAGCAAATGAAGAAAAGCGCTTTTGATATTGATATCCTTATCTTTCTCCTTAAAGAAAAACAGGGCTGAAATGCCATTGATGAAGATTCCAATCAGGGCAATCCAGGCCACTGTTATTCCATCCAATGGTTCAGGATTCTGAAACCGCAGAAGGGCTTCATAACCAATCGCCCCAATGGACAGAAGCAGAATAACGGTATTCAGCAAAGCGATTAAGATAGAAGATTTTTTGTAACCATAGGTAAGCCTCTCTGTTGCTTTTGACTTGGTCAGCCTGAAAGCCAGAAGGGAAAAAGCCAAACCGCTTACATCCAAAAAATTGTGGCCGGCATCAGATAACAATGACAAAGAGTTGACTTTCAATCCAACAATGATTTGCAAAAGAACATACGCCAAATTCAAAGCGATCCCGATTACAAATGCGAGATTTGTATTTTTTGCAGCAGACGATGTTGAATGGTTGTTTTCCATTTTGCGAGCATTGACAACTTACCCTTCTCTTGACAAGATTTCCCAAAGATATTTAAAGAGATCAATAAATGGAATATAAATAGCGGGCGAAGCGGTGGCAGTTGCCAATCCAACAAAACTCACCCTTCGTTATCCCTTGTATAACCTTTATGTGTGCGGGTCCCAGAGGCCAGTCGTGTTGTGGCCTTCTATTCCTTCGATGGTTTATATCCTATTTTTGGACGGTTCTTTTGTTCTAAATCTTGTTGTTTGGTTTGTTCAAATTGTTTGAGGTATTCAAATATGAGCATGATTTTATCGTCTTGTTCAATATCTTTCTTTTCAAGCTGTTCAAGCTTTTGTACTATTTCTTTATGGGTTTCTACAAGTTCTCTCATTTTTGTAAATACCCGTATAATTGCAATGTTTACCATTATAGCCCGTTCACTGTTCAAAACGCTTGACAACATGGCGACACCCTGTTCTGTAAAGATCGAAGGCGGTTTTCTTAGACCCATCTTCTCGGTATTGGATATCACAATTTGTGATTTCCAATCCTGCACTTCATCAGATGTCATTTGGAACACAAAATCTTCCGGGAACCGCTTTTCGTTGCGTCTTACCGCCTGGTTTAACACCCTTGTTTCAACCCCGTAAAGCTCTGCCAGATCACGGTCAACCATTACTTTCTTGCCCCGCATAACGTATATTTTATTGATTATAGCTTCATCGGGCAATATTTTCATTTCTGTTGTCATAGTATTGAAGTAAGGTTATCATTAAATTTACCCAATTCAATGATAAAAAACGAATTTTCTACGACAAATCTCAAGATAGAGTCGTCAAGCCGGACTGTAAACGTTTTGGTGATGGTTTGAGCGACCTGGCCAATTTAAGCTTCAGTCAACTTACTGATAGAAACAGCTAAACCAGATAAAAATCATTAAAAATGCCAGACCGGAATGATTAGGTTATTAAAACATTTACAGCCGCTCCTATTTCTAAAAGAGAACTAAAACAGATTGTGTTTTGTAAAGAAAAGCCTAGTATCGTCAGGAATTTTTTACTATTTAATCAAAGTTTCTCCTATTGCAAAAAAGACTACTACACTGAGCAAAATGTATAATAGCAAATAAATAGTGCCTCGCTGCCTTTCTTCTTTTGTTTCGTTTTCATACTGTTTATATATTTCATCCTTCCTCCGAAAGAAATACAAGAAATTAGGAATAAACAATATTACAAAGAAGATTATACCACAAACAACTACCTGATTTCTAGGCAAACTAATCTTAAAAAAGTAATTAATTATTCCAAATATTGACCCAATATTCAACATTTGCAAAATCCCAAAAATACCTAATGCGTTAATTGCAGGAGTATTATTAGTCTTTACTTTCATTAATTGCTGGTAAATTCTATAATAAAAGTATCGCATAGCCTAAATTGATTTAATTTCAGTATGTTCTTCTATCTTTTTCATTGAATATCGCTCCCCTGCTGGGGATTAATATTGAATTCCATGGGAAAAACAGACAAATAAAAATCCGATGACGCTGACAATCAGTGCTATCGGATTTCAAATTGAGGTCGATGGCGGATTCGAACCGCCGTACGCGGTTTTGCAGACCGCTGCCTAGCCACTCGGCCAACCGACCGTTTTCAGGGTGCAAATATAGGGAAATTTCTTTGGCGGGAAAAGCGGGAGCGGAAATTTCCTGCTTACCGCTCCATGGTAACGCTAACTGCCTTGATATGACCACCCATGGGAGGCCTTGCCTTGGAGATCTTCACCCGAACAATGCCTATTCCTTTGTATTCGTTGTGTATCCGGGTAAGTATCCGGCCTGCAACATGTTCCAGCAAATGGGAGCGCTGGTGCATCTCCTCTTTAACCAGACGGTAGATGCCTTCGTAGTTTAATGCATCCGAGAGATGATCACTTTGGGCCGCAGTTTCGCAATCCGCTTCGATCGAGAGATTCACTTCGAACCGATTGCCAACAATTCTTTCACTTTTGAAATAGCCGTGGTAAGCATAAAACTCCATTCCCTCCAGTTCAATGATTCCCATAGTCAGACATATTATGAACAGGCAAATTTAGCGCATTTTTTAATCCGATTTTTTTCTTCCGTGTCTAAACAACTCTTGTTACCTTTGCGGCATTACTATTTTAGCCTTTTCTCGGGATTTAATTTTGAAATAGGGAAATAAGTTGAAATAGAATGGAAATAAGTTGAAATAAGTTCTCATGCAAAGGCTAAATGCTAAGAGCCAATAGCTAACGGCTTTATTTAAATAAAATAACAACATTAGATCATTTCGAATGGATCCAATCGTTCCAAAAAATTTCATTCAACAGCAGATCGTGGATGATCTGGCGGCAGGCAAAAATGGCAAAAGTGTGCATACCCGTTTCCCTCCGGAGCCCAATGGCTATCTGCACATCGGTCATGCGAAGTCGATCTGTCTGAATTTTGGCACAGCCAAACTTTTTGGCGGCATCACCAACCTTCGTTTCGACGATACCAATCCTGCCAAAGAGGAGACCGAGTATGTCGATTCGATCATGGAGGATGTCAAATGGTTGGGATTTGACTGGGAAGACCGTCTTTTCTATGCATCCGATTATTTCGATAAACTGTATGATTTTGCTGTGGAGTTGATCAAAAGAGGGAAGGCTTATGTCGATTTTCAAAGCCAGGAGGTGATCAGCGAGCAGCGTGGAACGCCTACCCGTCCCGGAATTGAGAGCCCGACCCGAAACAGTGCGCCGGAGCTTAACCTTCAGATATTTGAAGATATGAAGGCCGGAAAATACAACGAAGGCGACTGTGTGGTCAGGGCGAAAATAGACATGGCCTCACCCAACATGCACATGCGCGATCCACTCATGTACCGAATTTTGAAACAACCCCACCACCGTACCGGGGATAAATGGTGCATCTATCCGATGTACGATTATGCCCATGGACAGTCGGATTATTGGGAGGGAATCACCCACTCCATCTGTACCCTCGAATTTGAGGTCCACCGTCCGCTATATGACTGGTTTGTTGAAGAGTTGAAAGAAAAGGATTATCGGCCGAGGCAAATCGAGTTTTCACGTCTAAACATCACTTCAACCGTAATGAGCAAACGTAAATTGCTTCAATTGGTCAAGGAGGGATATGTCAAAGATTGGGACGACCCGAGAATGCCCACCATCTGTGGATTGCGCCGGAGAGGATATACCCCGGAATCCATCAGAAATTTTGCCGATCTGGTAGGAATTACAAAAGTGGATGGCGTTACGGATGTGGCATTGCTGGAGTTTTGCATCCGCGAAGACCTGAACAGAAGGGCGCAGCGTGTGATGTGTGTTACTGATCCGCTGAAAATTGTAATAACCAATTATCCCGAAGATGAAGTTGAAGAGGTTGATGCCGTCAATAATCCCGAAGATGAAAGCAAGGGAAAACGAAAAGTGCCTTTCTCCAGGGAGATTTACATCGAGCGTGAAGATTTTATGGAAGAACCCTCTTCCAAATTCTACCGTCTTGCCCCGGGTAAAGAGGTCCGTTTGCGCTATGCCTATTACATCAAATGCAATGAGGTTATCAAAGACCCTTCCGGGAATGTTGTTGAATTGCATTGCACCTACGATCCGGAGACCAAGGGTGGCAATGCCCCCGATGGGCGCAAAGTAAAGGCAACCCTCCATTGGGTGGCTACTTCAAGAGCCCGCACTTGTGAAGTAAGGCTCTACGACCGGCTGTTTACTGATCCGGACCCTGACGGACACAAGGACAAAGATTTTCTGGAGTTTCTAAATCCCGAGTCGTTGAAAACCCTGAACAACTGCTTTGTCGAGCCATTCGTTGATCATGCAACTCCGTTGACCAATTTCCAGTTCGAAAGATTGGGCTATTTCAATGTGGATCCTGATTCCACGAGTGAAAAATTGGTATTTAACAGGACTGTTTCGCTGAAGGACAATTCCAAGAAATAAGAGTGCCTAAAGTATTTAGGCACTCTTCATGGGAACCATCAACTTTTGAAGCCTTCGCCGGGTATAGAAAAAAGTAAAAATTGCCGCACTCCAGTTGGCAAAGAAGATTCCCCACCAGATTCCTTTGGTCCCCCAGCCCAGATGTACGGAAAGCAGCAGGAAGAGGGGCAGTGGCACTAAAAATTGCCGGTACGTTCCTACAAATATGGCATACATCGGTTTTTTAATCCCCTGAAGCGTCGACACCGAGATATTCAGGAAAATGTATGCGCAGAAGAAAAGAACCGCAACATGAAGATATTCTACGCCGATCGAAATGACATTCTGGTCAGAGGTAAAAATTTTCATCAGTGGTTCAGAAAAGAAGGCAACTCCGGTGATCCCGACCAAAATGATCAATAACCCGTAGATGATGTTTAATTTCCACGAATCAATCACCCTACCGGGTAGCCCAGCGCCAAAATTCTGCGCGGCAATAGTCAGGGCAGCAATGTTTAATCCAATAGTTGGCAACAGTGCCAACTGTTCAATCCTGGTAGCGATTCCATAAGCGGCAACTGCCTCCTTTCCAAACTTACCGGCAAAATAGGTGATTACAAAGATTCCGATGGCAACAGTCATCATGTTAAGACTGGCCGGAAAGCCTTGTTTGAAAAGATCCAGCATCGGTCTCTTTTGGGGAATAAATTCCTTCAGACTAATCCCTTCCATAATTTTTCTCTTTTTGATCCGGTAAATCAAATATCCTGAACCCATAATCTGAATGATAACAGTTGAAAACCCGATCCCGCCAACACCCATGGCAGGCACTCCAAATCCTCCGTACATAAACCATGGATCCATAACCACATTGAGAAAAAATCCCGCTACCAGAAAATTACGGTAGGTTTTGGCGTCTCCCCTTGAGGTGAGCGCAGCATTCAGCGCACTGTTGAGCAAGAAAAAGAGCGTTCCTGATAAGATGATATTCATGTAGGCAACGGCAACGCCAAGGTACTCATCTTTAGCCCCCAGCAACTTTAGCAGATGAGGCGCCATTATCATTCCAACGACAGTAAGCAAAAGCGCATTAAAAAAGGACAAAGTAATGGCCTGTGCCGAATAGATTCCTGCCTTCTTTTTTTCTCCAGCCCCCAAAGAAGAGGATATCAGAGCAGTTGCCCCAGTTCCCATTCCCATACCAATTGAAAGGACAATGAAAAAAACGGGAAAAGAGAGAGACAATGCCGCCAATGCTGTGGTTGAGACCAACCCACCGTAATAAGTATCAATGACATTAAATAACGTATTAAATATCAAACCAATACTCGAAGGGAGGGCAATCAACCGTATCAATTTGGGCAATGGAGTAGATGTAAAATCTGTATTCATTGTGCGAATCTTATCAAGCTATAATTATTTTATTTACTGAATCATACGCAAAAATTCTATAAAGGGTTCTCTTAAAGAATATTTACTTCCTAAATCACCATTATTAGACGACAGATTTGTAAATTTGAGGTTGCTGCACATTAACCAACCAGACAAAAGGGAAGGAGGGAAAAAATGAAACTTTCTTTTAAAATTGATTACCAGACGACTTGGGGAGAGATGCTATTTATTTCTGGCTCCACAACCCAATTTGGTCAGTGGGATCCGCAAAAAGCAATTCCTCTAAAAAATCAGTATCCCGGAGAATGGCAGTGTTCCATTGACACTGAAATCAATTATCTGGAATACAAATACATTCTCCAAAAAAGTCCGGGCGTTTACATTTGGGAATGGGGCCCCAACAGAAAAATCGCTATAAACAAGGAGGTTGATGAGATTAGACTACGGGATTTCTGGCGTAGCAGCAGTGATCCTGACAAAGTTCTGTATTCTGCCGCATTCCAGAATGTTTTACTGAAAAGAGCCGCTATTGCAAAAACCCGGGACCAAAAACTTCCGCAGCGGACACTTCGCCTCCAACTTCATACACCCGCCATTCCTCCTGAATACAAGCTAGCGGTATTGGGAGCAGAAACAATACTTGGAGCATGGAAGGAATCGGAAGCAGTAGTTATGGACGATAGCCAGGCCCCCTTGTGGAAAGTCGATCTGGATGCATCGAAACTCAACTTTCCAATGCATTACAAATATGTCATCTTCGACCCCGACAACAAACGTGTGATCGAATGGGAAGAGGGAAATAACCGGGTCATCAGGGACTTCGTTTGTCAATCGGCCAACTCCATGAAGGTTCATACGGACGAAAAGTTCCGGCAAAACAGTGGTCGATGGAAAGGAGCCGGTGTTGCTGTTCCATTGTTTTCTCTCCGCACTGAACACAGTGGTGGTATCGGCGAATTTACAGATCTCTGCAAGCTGGTTGATTGGTCCAAAATGTGCGGACTTAAACTGATCCAACTTTTACCATTGAATGAGACGGTCTCTACACACAGCTGGGTCGACTCTTATCCCTACAAATCCATCTCCGCGATAGCGCTCCATCCGGTTTTTATCAACATTACCAAAATCGGGGTTCTTGATGACGAAGCGTTGATGGTGGGTTTTATTCAGACCCTGGCCGGGTTCAATGCCCAGGAGTCCGTTCATTATGAAGAGGTTCATAAAGTAAAGTCGAAGTTCTTTAAATTGATTTTCGACCAGCAGATGGATTCTTTCCTGAAAAACCCAGCCTACCTGGAGTTTTTTGAACAAAACCATGAATGGTTGATCCCCTATGCATCCTTCTGTTACCTGAGGGACCAGAACAAAACTTCCAACTTCAGAAAATGGAAAGAGTTTCAAAAGTTTAACAAAAAGGAGATTCAGGAACTTGTTTCACCAAAAAACAGTTGCTATCCCGACATCGCTGTTCATTACTTCATTCAATACCATGCCCACAAACAATTGAGCGAATCTGTGGCCTATGCCCGCGAAAACTCAATTGTGGTGAAAGGCGATATCCCGATAGGCATTAGTCCCAACAGCGTAGAAGCATGGACGCAGCCAGACCTTTTCAACCTTTCGCAGCAGGCAGGCGCTCCACCGGATGAATTTGCAGACCAGGGGCAAAACTGGGGTTTTCCGACCTACAACTGGGAGGTGATGGCCAAAGATGGCTACAAATGGTGGAAAAGCAGATTGAAACAGATGTCCTACTTTTTCGATGCCTTCCGGATCGATCACATTGTCGGATTTTTCAGAATTTGGGAGATCCCTACCACTCAGGTTTTTG
>JAVHPO010000087.1:0-1090 GCA_036170635.1 Prolixibacteraceae bacterium
CTCCAACTGTTCAGACTTGCCAGTTGCTTGTCGTTGATTTCACCCGAATCGTGGGCCAGCTTCAAAAGAACATTGTAATTGCTGAGGGTGGTCAGCTCAATGTCAGCAGCTGCGAAATTAGACGCGGCATGTGGAAAATTGTAGGTGAAGATGGCCAGCATTCCCATAACTTCCGCACCGTAATTGCGAACAGCCTGTGCCGCATTCAGGGAGGAGGTTCCTGTGGAGACCAGGTCTTCGATGATCACAGTTTTGGTTCCTTGCGGGATGTCGCCTTCAATCAGGTTCTCCAGTCCATGGCCCTTGGGGGCGGAACGAATATAGATAAATGGCAATCCAAGCGCTTCAGCTACCAATACCCCGTGGGCAATGGCGCCTGTGGCTACACCGGCAATGGCCTCTGCATCAGGGTATTTTTCACGTACCAGATCTGAAAATGCTTTGCAGATGAAAGAACGGGTTGTAGGATAGGATAAAATCTTCCTGTTATCGCAATAGATTGGGGCCTTCCATCCTGATGCCCAGGTAAATGGTGCATCGGGTTGTATCTTTATGGTATTGATTGCCAGCAACTGTCTGGCAACTTCAATTTCTCTTTGTTCCATCGTTAATTGATTTTGCGCAAAGTTAAGCTTTTTTACTATTTTTAGTCAGCAGGCAGGGGTAAGATTTTGTGACATTAGGGCAATCACATTAAGATAAGAAAAATTTATGCGACTCTCAACAGATTGCTTCACACTTCGTGCCTTCCCGATGAAAAATCGGGACAGGCAGTGGTCGCAATGACGATTGTCACAGAGCGCGTTGGATGAGGCGAGGGCCGGGTGAAAATTGACAACTAATCCCGTTTTACGATCCAGCCCTCGCCTCATCCAACTGAACAACCAGCGATCGTCATTGCGAGGAGGAACGACGAAGCAATCTATTGAAATACAATCGAATACAAATTTAGTTTACTCTTTTTTAATTACTAATTCAATCGTTGCACAATGCCAATTATGACAGATGATAAGTATCTGTCAATGGTTAGGGCACAAAACAGTTTTTTACACAGATATGATGAAAACAGTTATGTTTAAGTATATTCTTT
>JAVHPO010000088.1:0-5380 GCA_036170635.1 Prolixibacteraceae bacterium
CTTGGACTGACAACCGGAGAGGTGGGCCTCATCTATGGCACCTTCGGGATTCTAGCCCTGACTGCCGGAGGAATTCTTGGCGGACTGGCCGCATCCCGCAAGGGCTTCAGATACTGGTTGTGGTGGATGGTCCTCGCCATCAACATTCCGCACCTAGCTTACGTTTTCATGGCCTATGCGCAACCATCCAACTATTTTGTCATAAGTTTATGTGCTGCCATCGAACAGTTCAGCTACGGTTTTGGTTTTACTGCCTACATGTTGTACATGATCTATATATCTGAAGGAAAGAACAAAACAGCTCATTTCGCCATTGCCACCGGTTTCATGGCCCTTGGAATGATGTTGCCAGGGATGTTCTCAGGATGGCTGCAGGATATCATCGGATACAGATATTTCTTTGTTTGGGTGATGTTATGCATGATCCCGGGCATGATTCCGGTCCTTTTTCTGAATGTTAAACCGGAATTTGGGAAGAAAGTTAAAGATGAAACAATATCACCACAGTAGGCACATAGAACACATTAGGATACAACAGTTTTTTCCTAATGTGTTCTATGTGCCTATGTGGTTAAATAAATAAAATGGGAAAGACTTTTATATTAATCGCGATTTGTTTTTTTGCCCAGGTAACTCAGGCTCAAGTAAATCTGGAGAAATTACTGCATCATCCCTGGGTAGATTCGGTGTTCAATTCGCTGACACCTGAGCAACGGGTCGGTCAGTTAATTTGGATCGATGTAACCGCCAAAAACAATCTTTCGAAACAGTTCAAAGATGCCGAACTGATTAAAAAGTATGGCTTTGGCGGGATCATCTTTTTCGAAGGTGAACCGGTTACGCAGGCCAACCTCACCAATTTCTACCAGTCGATATCTGCTACACCGCTTTTGTCCGTAATGGATGCCGAGTGGGGAATCGGAATGCGGTTGCCCGGAATAATGCCTCTCCCATACAATATGGCCCTGGGAGCCACAGGCGATATCGCTCTGGTTTGGGAGGCAGCAGTGGAGATGGCCCGACAGATGAAAAGAATCGGCATCAACATTGCACTGGGCCCCACCTGCGACATCAACACGGAGCCAATGAATCCGATTATCGGCATGCGTTCCTTCGGTGAATCCCGCAAAATGGTAACCGATTTCAGTCTGGCGGCCATGCAAGCCCTGCAGGAAAACGGAGTCATGGCCACAGCCAAACATTTTCCCGGCCATGGAGATACACAAACCGACTCCCATTTGATGCTCCCGCTGCTCCCCTATTCAAAGGAACGGCTCGACTCGCTCGAATTGTATCCCTTCCAACAGCTCTCCAAAGCCGGAATTGGCTGCATCATGACCGCTCATCTGCATGTTCCTGCCATGGATAGTACCAGAGGGATACCATCCAGCTTGTCGCCGAAGATTATCGATCAGATTTTGCTCAAAGAGTGGCAATACAAAGGGCTGGTGATCACCGATGCCACAAACATGAGGGGTGTGAGAGGATATGAAAATCCCGGCAGGCTTGAAGTGCTTGCCCTGAAAGCAGGAAACGATGTTGTAGAATATCCGGCCGATCCTGAGCTGGCTGTGAATGCCATTTTGGCCGCCTTGAAAACCAAAGAGCTGTCGCAGGAGGATCTCAACCTGAAATGCCGCAAAGTATTGGCAGCCAAGTTGTGGTGCGGCTTGAACCACACGGAAAAAATAGAGACGGCCAATTTGATTCGCGACCTCAATACCCCTATGGCGGAGTTGACCAAACGAAAAATCATTGAATCCTCGCTTACCCTGCTTACCAATAAAAACGAAATCATTCCCATTGGTCACCTGGAGGATACCAAAATTGCCACATTGTCAATTGGGAGTGAGCATGCGACACCCTTCCAGAAAATGCTGACCAAATACACCAAAGTGGATCTTTTCCAGCTGAAACAGAATTTTTCGGATGCTGAAAGAGTTGAAATGCAAAAGAAACTGAGCGGCTATGATCTGGTTGTGGCCGGCATTCACTCCATGTACGAAAGCAAACTCCGCCAGTCGCTCCAGGTTGGCATCCTGCAAAAAGAGAAACCGGTGAGACCCTATGGTGCAACCGATCAACTCGATTCGCTCTTTACATTCCTCGCGTCAAAACAGAAAACCATTGCGGTTCTCTTTGCCAGTCCTTACGGGTTGGGTGAAATACATAGCAAGTTGCCGGTTGACGGACTTTTGGTGGCCTATCAAAACGATTCACTGGCACAGGAGCTTTCGGCCCAACTAATTTTTGGAGGTATTCCTGCCAAAGGGAAACTTCCGGTCTCCGTAACCGGGAAGTTCAAAGCTGGAGACGGACTGGAAATCAAGAAACCCATCCGTTTGAAATATACCATCCCGGAGGAGGTGGGCATACAATCGGCACAAATCAATCACCAGATCGACTCAATCATCTCACAGGCGCTTGACCGAAAAGCATTTCCAGGCTGCAATGTTCTGGTGGCCAAGGATGGCAAAATCATCTTCAGGAAGGCATACGGTTTCCACACCTACGATAAAATGATCCCCGAAAAGGAAGATGATTTATACGATCTTGCCTCTGTAACCAAAATCACAGGCGGTCTTCCAGTATGGTTGAAACTATACGATGACGGAAAGATTAATCCTGACGAATTTGTATCCACCTACTATCCTGAATGGAAAAACCGGCTCTTTCATCGTTCCAACAAATCGGACATCACCGTTAGGGAATTGCTGTCTCATCAATCCGGTCTGATCCCATTCTTCCCATTCTGGAAGAAAAGCCTGAAAGGAATCAAACTCTCACCCAATTGGTATGCTTTCGAACCCGACAAGGCGCATGGATTACAGGTTGCCAGAGGGATGTATCTCGACAACCGTTTCCCTGAAACCGTCTACAAAACAATCCGGAAATCCGCCTTAAAAAACAGGGGGAAATACGTCTACAGCGACCTTCCTTTCGTGCTTACGCCAAAAATCACCACCGGAATTACAGGAAAGTCATTTGTAGAAGAGTTGGACAACAATTTTTACATGCCATTGGGAGCTTACCGGATCACCTACAATCCGATGTCAAAATTCAAGGACGATGAGATTGTACCAACCGAAAATGACAACTATTACCGTAAACAGCAACTGCTTGGGACGGTCCACGATGAGTCTGCGGCCGTATTGGGAGGAATATCAGGCAATGCCGGACTATTTGCCTCGGCCAACGATCTGGCAAAACTCTATCAAATGTACCTGCAAATGGGCAGTTACGGCGGAAAACAATACCTGAAAGAGAGTACCATGAAAGAGTTTTCAAGGGTTCAGTTTCCGCAAAATAAGAACCGGCGTGGGCTTGGATTTGATAAACCTTCGCTGAACAATGGTCAACTTAGCGAAAAAGATGCCTATCCTATTAAAGCAGCATCGCCTGAAAGCTTTGGCCACTCTGGTTATACGGGCACCTATACCTGGATCGATCCCAAATATGGGTTGGTATATATTTTCCTTTCGAACAGGGTCTTTCCAACCAGGGACAACAATAAGATAAGCGAAATGAATGTACGTACCGAAATTCAGCGGATAATTTACCAACAACTGCCCAAAAAATAATTGGTATTATATCTTACAAAATGTCTTAAATAATGTAAAAATTTGTTACATTAGTACCATTAAAAAGGTCAACGGATTCCAAATTGGAAAACCACACTTTGAATATTGGGAGAATCAATCATTTTATCCTTGCTTTTTCTCTGTGGTTGTCAGGTTCGCTTCGATTTCTCTGGCTTATTTAATCTGTATTACCAAATAGATATATATGATGCGTTTCGTCGTTTGTTTGACATTTAGCCTTTTTTTATTTGCCTGTCAAACAGTTAGCAATAAAATAAAAGAAGCCGATAAAATTTTTCACAATGTGTCCGACCAATTTGTCCTGGACAGTCGGGAAGATTTGTTGCAGGTTCATTTCAAAATCAATGGCAAATCCTTGGTGGCATTCGGTGAAACAACCAATCCGGAAGCCAAAGCTGCACTTCTTGCCCTCCTGAAAAATCTAAAAACACCCATTCAAGACAGCATCAAATTATTGCCTGAATCCACACTTGGAAAAAATATTTGGGGATTGGTTACCATCAGTGTCTGCAACATCCGCTCGGTTCCCGGTCACAGTTCCGAGATGTCGACTCAGGCAATACTGGGAACTCCCGTCAGAGTCCTGAAAAAATCAGGATCATGGCTTTTCATACAGACCCCCGACCATTATCTTGGCTGGGTAGACGACGATGCTGTGAAGCAGACCGATTCAACCGGTATGTATGCATGGAAAAAAGGGAAGCGATTTATCTATCTTCCCCTCGTTGGCACAGGAACTGATCCGGTAACGAAGGAGGCAGTCACCGACCTTGTTGCAGGAAGCATCCTGAAACTGGATACCATTTCCAAAGCCGAAGCGCTGCTCGAAATGCCGGATGGACGTAAACTGTCCGTCCCTGCCAGTGATGGAATGGATTTTGACCTCTGGAAAAAGCAAACCGAAGCCAATCTGTTTTCCTTAAGCAGCACTGCCAGATCCCTGACCGGTCGTCCCTATTTGTGGGGCGGGACTTCAAGCAAAGGGGTCGACTGCAGCGGATTCGTAAAGACGGTCTTTTTCTTGAACGGTATCATATTGGCACGCGATGCTTCGCTACAATTCAGGCATGGACAGTTTACCGATCCTCAAAACGGCTACAATGCGCTGAAACCGGGCGACCTGGTTTTCTTCGGCAGACAAGCCAAAGGGGACAAACCGGCCAGGGCCACCCATGTGGGAATGTATCTTGGGAATGGAGATTACATCAATTCATCCGGATACGTGAAGATCAACAATTTTTCGCCTGACCAAAAAAACTACGCCAAATACAGGGAGGGAATGTGGCTGGGAGGCCGAACCATCCTTGGATCCGAGGGGGAGAAGGGGATTGTGAGGGTGAAGGAGCATCCGTGGTACTGAAGGATAAAGGATAAAGTAAAAAGGATAAAGTAGGGGAGGGAACAAGGATAAAGGATAAAGTTTAAAGGATAAAGTAGGGGTGGTACTTTGTGGCCAGCCTATCACCCACTGAAATAAATGTTGAAAGCTAAAATGCACAACGCAACGGAATTTTAGAACTCCGGAGGAGTGACATGTTTGTAGAAATGAAGGTCAAAATTGAAACCCGTCCGCGCATGAATTTTAGAAAAGGGGGAGACTCCTATTTCGGACGGAAAGAACAAAATAATTGAAAAGTAACTACTGCATTGAATAGAGAATAAAGATAATGAAAACCAACCGCAGAACATTTTTAGGCACGACAACCATGGCAGCAGGCGCAGGTATTTTGTCATCGTTTTCGAAGGACGAAAAATCGCTACCCCATTACAAACCAACC
>JAVHPO010000089.1:0-5370 GCA_036170635.1 Prolixibacteraceae bacterium
ACACTTCAACCTTCAAAAGGTTTAATACAAACCTCATTATTCCCCTTCAAACTGTGCTTCAATTTTCTTTACTGCATGATGATAAGATGCTTTAAGGGCGCCTACCGAAGTTTTCAGAATCTCGGCCATCTCCTCGTATTTCATCTCCTCATAATATTTCATGTTAAAAACCAATCGCTGCTTTTCAGGAAGCTGTAAAACAGCAAGATGTAAGCGTTTTTGAAGCTCTTCTCCCTCAAAATGGGCACCCGATTCAAAAGTTTCTACAAGATAATCAGAAACTCCGTCAATTGAAAATATATTACGCCTCTTTTTTTGCTGAAGGAAACTCAGCGATTCGTTCGTCGCAATGCGAAACAGCCAGGTAAAGAGTGAAGAATCCTCCCTGAAATTGCCGATGTTCTTCCAAACCTTGATAAATACATTTTGAAGCAGGTCGTCTGCATCATCATGACTGACGACAATCTTCCGGATATGCCAATAGAGTCGCTGCTGGTAAGTTTTCACCAGCAACTGGAAAGCCATTTCTCTCTTTCCCTCATTTTTCAGATCAGAAATTAATTCCTTGTCCTTATCAATCATCTCGCATCAACCACAGATAAACAACAATCGAGTGGTTTCAAATTGTTTGAAATGTTTGAAGAGTTTGAAATGTTATAAACCCATAAACCCTTCAAACATTATAAACCTTTCAAACCCTTTATCTAGTTTCCGGTTTGACAAAGTTAACGACTCAAAGTTTAAAATAGTACCTTTGCCCCAAAATAGTAAGTAAAGTTTAAAGATGGCTTTAAGATGCGGTATTGTAGGTCTGCCAAATGTAGGCAAATCGACCCTTTTCAATTGTCTTTCAAATGCGAAGGCACAATCAGCGAATTTTCCTTTTTGCACCATAGAGCCCAACCTGGGAGTTATTACTGTGCCCGATAAACGATTGATCAGGCTGGCTGAGATCGATAATCCCAAAAAGGTAATCCCCACTACTATAGAGATTGTAGACATTGCAGGACTTGTAAAAGGTGCCAGCAAAGGAGAAGGACTAGGAAACCAGTTTCTGGCCAATATTCGCGAGGTAGATGCCATCATCCATGTGATCAGGTGTTTCGAAAACGACAACATCATACATGTTGATGGCTCTATCAATCCCATACGGGACAAAGAGGTGATTGATATTGAGTTACAACTCAAAGATCTTGAGACAGTTGAAAGCCGAATCGCCAAATTGCAAAAACAGGCAAAAGTTGGCAATGATCGGGTTGCCCAAAGAACTGTAGCTATAGCGGAAAAGATAAGAAATGTACTTATCACAGGTAAATCAGCCCGTAAGCTGGTTCTGACGGAAGATGAAGAGGAGTTGATTCACGATTTTTTCCTTCTTACACGCAAACCTGTGGTTTATGTCTGTAATGTGGACGAAGCCTCTGCCGCCAAAGGAAATTCAATGACCGATGCCTTCAGGGAAAGCGTTAAAGAAGAAAATGCAGAAATTCTGATTATCGCTGCTGCTACGGAAGCAGATATTGCCGAATTGGAAAGTTATGAGGAGAAGCAGCTCTTTTTGGAGGACCTTGGATTGGATGAGCCCGGTGTCAATAAACTCATTCATGCTGCTTACCACCTGCTGAAATTGCAGACTTACTTCACCACTGGCGCGGATGAAAGCCGTGCCTGGACTTTTGTGAAAGGAATCAAGGCACCAAAAGCCGCTGGGATCATTCACAGTGATTTCGAAAAAGGATTTATCCGTGCCGAGGTAATCAAATACGACGATTATGTGACACTGGAATCAGAATCAGCCTGCCGCGAACTTGGCAAAATTGCCATTGAAGGGAAAGAGTATGTCGTGCAGGACGGAGACATCATGCATTTCCGTTTCAACGTTTAATCATTTAATCATTCTTATTATTAGTACCAACAATTTCCTGGATTGCAGAACTTAGGTCCGGATACTTGAAGTTGAATCCGCAATCAACCAAATGTTGTGGGTAAACAGACTGTCCCTGAATCATGGTAACGGCTGCTTCGCCATAAATCAACTTCAATGCAAATTCAGGAACCGTAAAAAATGCAGGGCGGCCACAAGCATGAGCCAGGATCTTTGTAAAATCTTCGTTGTTCGAAATATCCGGTGCCGTCAGGTTGAAAATCCCTTCGCAGTGGGAATGGTCTGTCAGGAACTCAACAACCCTGCAGAAATCATGGTAATGAATAAATGAAAATGGTTGCTTACCGGATCCGATCTTTCCTCCGAAAGCCATTTTAAACAGTGGAATCAACTTGCCCAACATACCACCATCCGCAGCCAGAACAATGCCAATACGTATCAGACATAAGCGGGTATTGCTCTTTTTTAACGGATACAGGCAGGCTTCCCACGCCTTACATACCATGGCAAGAAAATTGTCGTCAAAGCTGACTGAATTCTCAGAGTGCACTTTCAATGAGTCGTAGATACCAATTGCTGAAGCAGATATAAAAAGCGAAGGTTGTTCTGCGGATGGCAACTTAACCAGCGATTCGACCAACAGGTTAGTGGTATGGATCCTGCTGTCAAGGATCTCCTGCTTGTTTGAGCTGTTCCATCTTTTAATCACAGGAGATCCGGCTAAATTGATCAGAACATCGGAAGTTTTGATTAATTTTGAGATTCGATCCGGCCCTTCTTTCAAATCGGATCTTTGGATCAGTACCATTTCATGACCCAAAGCGCCAAAATAAGTGATAAGATGCCGGCCGAGAAATCCGGTTCCTCCAGTAATAACAATCTTCATTGTGAGTTATTCTATGGTTTGGATGTTAATATATTGATTTTTTAAACATGGCGGCAGTAAAACCACATAAACCTTCTACAGGAAGGAAGAAAAAATCTATACTGGATATTTTCAAGCGAAAAGGAAATCAGTCAGTATGGAAATTCGTGCTACTTTGGACGCTCAAAATCGCTCTGTTCGGATTGTTTATGATGTCGGTTCTCTTTGTATTGGTTTACATCGGGACCTTTGGCGAACTTCCTGATGCTGAGACTTTGATAAAAATCAAGGAGCCTGTTGCCACCGAAGTTTACTCGCAGGATGGTAAGGTTCTCGGCAGGTATTATGTTGAAAACCGTAGTAGTGTAAGTTTCAAAAATATTTCGCCAAATGTCATCAATGCCCTTGTATCTACCGAGGATGCCCGCTTTTATGAACATAGGGGGATAGACGAATGGGCAGTTGCCAGGGTCTTTATCAAGACTATTTTTATGGCCAACCATAGTTCGGGAGGTGGTTCTACCCTATCACAGCAGATCGCCAAGAATATATTCGGACGCGACAATTGGGGGCCACTGACTTTACCCGTGAGTAAAATACGCGAATCCATTGTCGCGTACCGATTGGAAAAACTTTACTCAAAAAACGAAATCCTAACCCTATACCTCAACACCGTACCCTTTGGTGAAAACACTTTTGGTATCGGTACTGCCGCTGAACGCTATTTCAGTACTACCCCATCCAAATTGACCATTCCACAGGCTGCAACTCTGGTTGGTTTGTTGAAAGCCAACAATGCCTACAATCCCAGGCTTTATCCTGACAGATCGCTCCAGAGAAGAAATACGGTGATCAAACAGATGCAGAAATACAACCATCTCTCTGAGGCAGAGGCCAACAAGTATTGCCAGCAACCACTTGGATTAAAGTACAACTATCTGGTATACAATACAGGACCAGCACCCTACTTCAGGGAAATGTTGCGGCCTCAACTTGAAAAATGGTGTTCCGAAAACAACAAAGAGGATGGAACGCCATATAATCTTTACACCGACGGACTTAAAATCTATACCACCATCGATTTCAGGATGCAGAAATATGCTGAAAATGCGATGAAGAATCAGATGAAGGAGCTACAGAGTACTTTTGAAAAAGATTGGAAAGGTGAGGCTCCCTGGGGAAAGAACACCGACATCCTGAATCGTGGAATGAAAAGATCGGATCGCTACAAAAGATTGGTAGAATCGGGTAAAAGTAACAAGGAGATAGCCCTGATTTTCAAGACACCAACCAACATTAAACTCTTTTCCTGGGATGGTGATCAATCTGTCAGAATCAGTCCTATGGATTCGGTGAAGGCCTCTTTAAAACTGCTGCACTGCGGTTTTGTCGCGCTTGATCCGAAGAATGGCAAGGTAAAAGTTTGGATTGGCGGCAACGATTTCAGATTTTTCCAGTACGATCATGTTACTTCTGCCCGCCAGGTAGGTTCTGCCTTTAAGCCATTTGTTTATGCTGCCGCGCTTGAGAATGGCATTCCACCAGATAAATACTATGCCAATCAGCAGATTAGTTACAGCGATTACCAGGATTGGTCGCCGGGCAATGCCGACAACGAATATGGCGGCTATTATTCGCTGGAAGGGGCCTTATGCAAATCGGTCAATACTGTTTCTGTACAGGTCCTTCTTGAAACAGGTATTTCGGAGACTGTTCTATTGACCCACAAGATGGGTATTGATGCCGATATTCCGCATTTCCCGTCAATTGCCCTCGGAGCGGTAGATGTTCCCCTGTTGCAGATGGTGAAGGCTTATTGCTGCTTTGCCAGTGAAGGTTTGACTGTCGAACCAAGTTACCTGCTGCGCATTGAAGACAACAAAGGGAAGGTCCTGCAGAGTTTCTCATCTGATTTTGTACCGCAACAGGTAATGGAACCCGAAAATGCCCGAATCATGAACCATTACCTCGAGGCCGTTGCCAATGAAGGAACCGGAGCTAATATCAGATCAAAGTTCAACATTCCGGGAGCATTTGCCGGAAAAACCGGGACTACCCAGAATTTTGCCGATGGCTGGTTTATGGGATATACGCCTTCTCTGGTGACCGGTTGCTGGGTCGGGGCAGAGGATCCTTCCGTCCATTTTAAGTCCCTGGCCCACGGGCAGGGAGCCTTCATGGCGCTTCCCATTGTTGGAGGATTTTTCAGAAGTTATTACAACGATCCTGCCTTCGCCGGCAAGGCCCACATTCCTTTTACAGCACCAACCGCTGAAAATTTGGCGCTATTGGATACACCGCATTTTGCCGAAGAGATCAAAGATGGCAAAAAAGGATTCTGGGACATGTTTAAAAGTGAAAAGCGAAAACAGGAAGAGCTAAAGGAGAAAAGCATCGATCAGGCTAAAGAAGGGAAGGCTGATAAAGAAAAAACAGATTCTAAAAAAGAGGAGGGGAAACCTTCTATCTGGAAAAAAATCAGGGATGCACTCTCTAATAAAAATAGATAAAAGAATAGATTTGAGATATGAGACATGAGACATGAGATATGAGTGATAAGTTATAAGCTATCCATCAACAATCATAACTCATATCTCGTATCTCGTATCTCGTATCTCGT
>JAVHPO010000090.1:0-1088 GCA_036170635.1 Prolixibacteraceae bacterium
GCGGTACTCCGGGTTTTGACAAATCCAGTCGGAAATCCATGGCAAAATAGGCAAGGTCTTCAATTACGACTATATCATATTTATCTGCCAGCTCGCCAATGATTTTTAACTCGTCGTCTGTAAGGCATATCCATGATGGGTTGTTGGGATTGGAGTAGATGATGTTGCAGATGTTCCCCTTTGACAAATAAGATTCCAGTTTCTCCCTCAGTTTTTCACCTCTGAAGTCAAAAATATCGAAAGAGACATATTTCTGGTTCATCACCAACATCTGTTGCTTCTGAACCGGAAAACCCGGATCGATAAAAAGTGCGGTATCCTTCTCTTTTTCCCTTGCAGCCGTAACCAAAAAAGCCGCATAACTGCCTTCCATGGATCCGACTGTAGGTATGCATCCTTCAGGTCTGACATCGATGTTCATAAAAAGCTTTACAAAACGCGATGCTTCCAATTTCAGGGATGGGATCCCATCAATCTGGGGATATTTTGATGCTACGTTGTTGCGCAGTGCTTCAATTTCGGCTTCTACGCCAACCTGAGAGGGGGGAAGTCCGGGGATTCCCATCTCCATCCGGATGTAGCTGATACCTGTGGCGGTTTCAATGCTGCTGACCAACTGCACGATCTCCCTGATCGAAGCGTTGCCAATCTCTTCGACCTCTAAAGCCGCAATTTTCTCTTCGACAATGGATGGTGGAACCGGTGTGTTAGTCATCATCAGAATTCCTTCATCAAGGAGTTTACCCATGTTGAGACTCGTTTTTCGGTCAGTTCAGGCTCAAAATCTTCATCAATCGGTAAGCCAATGAACTTTCCCTCTACGATTGCTTCGGAATCCTGGAAAGTATATCCCTCCGTACTAACTTTCCCGTAGATTTCTCCACCCTGACTTTTTATTGTTTTACCCAAAAGCCCAACTGCATCCACAAAGTGATAGGCATAGGTGATATGGTCGCCCAAACCGAAGAGGGCTACCTTCTTTCCGGTAAAGTTGAACGATGCGACTACGGGGAAGAATTTTGTCCAGTCGATATTGTCGAACTTCTGTTGCCAGGTGTCTTTGCCGACTGTTGATATGCCAAAAATAA
>JAVHPO010000091.1:0-22713 GCA_036170635.1 Prolixibacteraceae bacterium
ATCCGGTTTACGACTGGACCATTATCGATAGAATATTTGATACGTACATCGAAAGAGGGATGAAACCCATTGCCCAAATTGGGTTTATGCCCCAGGCTTTGTCGGTAAAACCTGAACCTTACCGCCACCACTGGAATCCGGGCGCTGCCTACAACGATATTTATACGGGTTGGGCCTATCCGCCCAAAGACTATAAGAAATGGGCAGAATTGGTCTTTCAATGGGTGACGCATTCGGTTGGCCGCTACGGCAAAAAAGAGGTGGAAAGCTGGTATTGGGAGCTGTGGAACGAACCCAACATCGGTTACTGGCGGGGAACAGTCGAAGAGTACATTAAACTGTATGATTATACCGCCGATGCAGTAAAAAGGGCGCTGTCTACCGCCAGAATCGGCGGTCCCGAGACGACCGGTCCAGGTAGCGAATCGGCTGCCAAATTCCTCCGTACGTTTTTGGATCATATCCTGACAGGAAAAAACAACGTCACGGGTAAAACCGGAGCACCGCTCGATTTTATTAGTTTTCATGCGAAAGGGAGTCCAAAATTGGTCAATGGAATGGTGCAGATGAACCTGGGAACACAACTGCGTGATATAAGCAAAGGTTTCGAAATCGTTGCCTCCTATCCGAAACTGAAAAAATGGCCCATCATTATCGGCGAGTCTGATCCGGAGGGGTGCGCCGCCTGCTCAGAGGCCGATTACCCCCAGAACGCCTATCGAAACGGCACCATGTACTCGAGCTACACCGCCGCTGCTTTTGCTAGGAAATACCAGCTTGCCGACCACTATGGTATCAACCTCTTTGGCGCGGTTACCTGGGGTTTCGAGTTTGAGGAGCAGCCCTGGTTTGCAGGTTTCCGCGACATGGCCACCAACGGTGTGGATAAGCCTGTCCTCAATGTTTTCAGGATGTTTGGGATGATGAAGGGAAACCGGGTGGAAGTGGAGCAAGGCAATCTGGCTTACAGCTACCTGAAAGTACGCGATGAAAGTGTCCGAGGTGAGAAGCCCGACATCAATGCTCTGGCGGCAAAAGGAAAAAACGGGGCAACGGTGATGGTGTGGAACTATCACGATAGCAACAACCTGGATGTTCCTGCATCGCCGGTAACCATCAAATTGGAAGGTATCCCGGTAGGCAAAGTATTGGTGAGCCACTATCGGATTGACCAGCAATTCAGCAACTCCTACACTTTGTGGAAGAAAATGGGATCTCCCCAAAACCCGTCACCGGAACATGTTGCAGAACTTGAAAAAGCCGGTCAATTGCAGTTGTTTACTTCGCCCGAATGGATTAAAATTGTAGATGGAAAAGCCGTCATCAGGATGACGCTGCCCAGACAGGGTGTTTCACTGTTGCAGCTTTCATGGTAATGAATAGGAGAAAAGATAGTAAGAAACTGTTATATTTTGATTATCCCAGACTATTTGGTGTTTTCTTTGTGAAACCTTAGTGTTTTAGTGTCTTTGTGGCAGAAAAAATAGCCACTAAGGCTCAAAGACACTAAGGTTTCACAAAGAATTTTAACTGAAAAAGAAATTATAAAATTTAAACAGTTTCAAAAAAAATTGTTCTTATCGATAAAAACTAACTCAATGATGCAAAACCGAACAAAATTTCTGGCGCTTGGGTTGCTTGTGTGCCTCTTCTCTTTTGGAGTAACAAGTTTCTCACCCAAGGGAAATGATGCTAAACCCGGATGGCCGCAAATTACCAAGGAGTCAAAACCCTGGGCCCGATGGTGGTGGATGGGAAGCGCCGTCGATGAGCCAAATCTCGTTGATCTGATTTCCAGGTATGGGAAAGCAGGTTTTGGCGGACTTGAAATTACTCCGATTTATGGCGCAGTTGGTTTCGAACCGAATTACATTTCGTTCCTTTCATCCGACTGGATGAAAATGCTGGATGTGTCTGTCCGTGAGGCCCGTAAGAACGACATGGGCATTGACATGAATACCGGTACAGGTTGGCCATTCGGCGGGCCACAGATTAATACACAAAATGCGGCAGCCAAAATTATCCTGCAAAAATATTCTGTTTCTGCCGGAGGAAAGCTTTCAGATAAGATTCTCCCGACAGATAAAAAGCAACTGGAGGCCGGAGCTTTTCTGCAGGCCGTCACCGCTTATGGAAAGGATGGTAAAATTGAGGACCTGACCTCCCTGGTGAAACCCGACGGAACACTATCGTGGGTCGCAGAAAAGCAGGATTGGGAAATCTATGCTGCCTTCTGCGGAAAAACACTTCAGAAGGTGAAACGGGCAGCTCCGGGAGGTGAAGGACTCACCTTCGATCATTTCTCAAAAGAGGCGCTCACACGCTATCTGTCGCGGTTCGACTCCGCTTTTAACAAATCCAATCATGGGGTGGGATCGTTTTTTAATGACAGTTATGAAGTTTACGGCACCAACTGGTCGGCCTCTATTTTTAAGGAATTTGAACATAGGAGAGGTTATTCCCTGCAACCCTATTTGCGGGAATTGGCAGAAAAACTGCCGCTGTCCGAAATCTCCCGACGGGTTCAATGCGATTACCGCGAGACAATTTCAGATATGCTGCTCGAGAATTTCACGCAAACCTGGACCAATTGGGCACATGGCAAGGGTAGTCTCACCCGAAACCAGGCGCACGGCTCTCCCGGCAACCTGCTGGATCTTTATGCTACCGTAGATATTCCTGAGTGCGAGACATTTGGGAGCAGTCACTTTGATATTCCCGGCCTGCGCCGCGACAGCGCCGATGTCCGCAATGTGGATCCCGATCCGGTTATGATGAAATTTGCTTCCTCAGCTGCCAATGTTTCAGGCAAGATTCTGACCTCAAGTGAGACCTTTACCTGGTTGGCGGAACATTTCAAAGGTTCACTCTCGCAATGTAAACCGGAGGTGGAGCAGGCTTTTCTTTCCGGTGTGAACCATGTTTTCTACCACGGTACGGCCTATTCTCCG
This sequence comes from Prolixibacteraceae bacterium, assembly GCA_036170635.1. Taxonomy (GTDB): domain Bacteria; phylum Bacteroidota; class Bacteroidia; order Bacteroidales; family Prolixibacteraceae; genus CAINVV01. Next base: position 2,952 of record JAVHPO010000091.1, read on the forward strand.
GCAGAAGTTACATGGCCGGGATGGCTTTTCTATGCTTCGACGGATTTTACGCCTGCAAACAGTTTCTGGCCTCATCTCAGAGGTTTGAACGATTACATTGCCCGCTGCCAGTCTGTTCTGCAAAACGGTACAGCTTACAACGACCTGCTCGTCTACTGGCCGGTCTATGATGTCTGGATGAATCCTGAAAGCGCCGACCTTCAGCTTACCATTCATTCCATCGACAAGTGGCTGTACCCGACTGCTTTTTGCAAGGATGTAAAAGAATTGATGAAACAGGGGTATTCGGTCGATTTTACATCAGACAGGCTTCTCAACGGACTCTCCGTGAAAAATGGTGTAATCACGACGAAATCCGGCAGTTCGTATCGGGCCCTGATCGTCCCTGCTTGTCAATACATGCCTGTTTCAACGCTGAAAGGGATTATCGATCTGGCAAAGCATGGCGCAGAGGTCATTTTCCAGCAAATGCCCGAAGATGTGCCGGGCATGAAGAATTTGGATGCCAACCGTAAGCAAAGCAAAGAGCTGGTGAAGAGTTTGAAATTGACAAGATTGGCAGAAAACATTCAGCTGGCCAAAGTCGAAAACGGCGAAATAATCCAGGCTGATGACATTCGGACAGCGCTGGAAATGAAAAAAATAGACCGAGAAGCCCTCGTTGATTCCGGCCTGAAGTACATCCGGCGAAAAAGTGAACAGGGGGTTTATTACTACTTGGTGAACCACTCAGCAAAAGCCGTTGACGGTTATCTGCCTTTCAACGAAAATGGAAAGGGTTGTCTGCTGATGGATCCTCAGTCAGGCGCTACAGGGGCTGCAGAGGTCAAAGAAGTTACCGGCAAACTAAATGTTCGCTTGCAAATGGAGCCCGGTGAAGCCATGATTGTGTTGGTTTCGGCAAATTCAATCAATGGCACAGGTTGGAAATACCGCGAAAAAACACATACTCCGGTTGAAATCAAGGGTCCCTGGAAACTCGGATTCATCACAGGCGGGGCAAAGATTCCGGCGCCGGTGGAACTCCAAAAACTGGTTTCGTGGACCGAATTGCCGGATACCATGGCCCAAAATTTTTCAGGATCGGCAAAATATACGGCCTCCTTCAGGTTATCCGGAGCTTTATCAGGTGATTACATGCTTGATCTTGGCAAGGTATGCGAAAGCGCGCGGGTGTGGGTCAATGGGAAAGATGCCGGAATTCTCTGGAGCATTCCGTTCTCTGCCAAAATCGGTCAATTTCTCAAACCCGGCACAAATACGATCGAAATTGAGGTTGCCAACCTGATGGCCAACCGGATCCGGCAAATGGACCAGCGAAAAATCCAGTGGCGCAATTACCATGAAATTAATTTCGTGAACATTGAATACAAACCGTTTGACGCTTCCGAATGGAAACCAATGGATTCAGGTCTATTGGGGCCCGTAACGCTGACCCCTTTCAATTAATTTTGCCATTCTGGCTTTTAAGAATCTACAAAGACATAACCCCGAAGAGGATAAACAAATAGATAAATATGTCAAGTTACCGACAGATTTTGTACCACTTGATTTTCAGGACAAAAGAGAGTGGAAAGACGCTGAATCAGACGTATTCCAGAGAGCTTTATGCCTACATAATGGGCTTTGTTAAAAATAAGAATTGCTTTTTATACCGTATCAACGGAATGGAAGACCATATCCATATTTTGTGTGATTTGCATCCTTCAATAGCTTTGTCAGACTATTTGCGGGATATGAAAACATCTACATCGATCTGGTTGAAACAATCAGGCAAATTTTCTTCCTTTGAAGGATGGGCTGATGGTTATGCCGCGTTAACATATGCCTGGAAAGATAAGGAGTTGATAATTAATTACATCAAAAACCAACAGGAACATCATAAGAAAGAAACTTTTGAAGAAGAGCTAAGGCGGATATTGGAGGAACATGGGGTAGTTGTGGATGAACGGTTTTTTCCTTGATCTGTGTTCAGACCCTTCAGGTCTGCGTACAGGTGATCTGCATTGCCGTGGGTTACACCCACGGTTATTCAGATTAAGCTCTTTCAGAGCATAAAAGCTGCGGTGAAGAAGTCAGAGACTGGTTAAAATGAGGAATATTCAAAGTATGATGCGGGTTTAAATGCTACGAAGTAGCAATATTTGAATAACCGTGGGTGCAACCCACGGCAAAAAGAAGAGTCGAAACACAGCCCCGAAGGGGTTGAATATATGAAGAATGTAACATAAGTGCGAGATTATGAGACGTATGAAAGCCTTATATATTGACAAAATAAAGGATATACCCATGAAACGAACCACCATTTGCACCCTGCTGCTCCTCGTGTTAGCAGGCGCCCTGAAATCCCAAAATCTGCCTGTTATCGAAACGGGATCAGTCACCCCGATGCCTGCCAAATGGATAGACAAGGATACCGGACATAAAATCATCCATCTGGTTTCCCGGGAGGGTGAGAACCGGAGTTTCTATTTTCACAACAACCCATTCCTTCAGGCCAAAGGCGACATCGGCGGGAAAATGATTTTCTACGGAATGGTTGACAACGACATGCAGCTTTTTTCTGTCGACCTGAAAACAAATGCAGCGAGCCAGATTACCAACAAGAAAGGTATATCAGGAGAGATCGTTGGCGGGAAAACAAGACAGGTGTACTATCAGTGCGGCGACAGCGTATTTGCCACAGGTGTTGACAACCTGCAGACAAGGTTAATTTATGTGTTTCCGGACAGCATTCAAGGGAAGATTACCACTGTTAATGCCGATGAAACATTGTTGGCCGGGGCCATCAATTCTCCTGAAGAAGCTGCAATTTTTAAACAATACCCCGAAAAGCACGACTATTTTAACCGGATTTATGATGCAAAGCTTTTGCGTTCACTCTTTACCATTCAGGTTAAAGAGGGAGTAATGAAAAAAATCTATTCGGAAAGGGCATGGCTCAACCACATTCAATTTTCGCCGGAGGATCCGGATTTATTGATGTTTTGTCACGAAGGACCCTGGCACAAAGTTGACCGTATCTGGACAGTCAATGTTAGGGGGGGAGAACCGAAATTGATGCATCAGCGCACGATAGAGGGGGAAATAGCCGGACATGAATTCTTCAGTCCTGATGGGAAACAGATTTGGTTCGATCTGCAAATGCCGCGCAGTGTGACTTTCTTCCTGAGCGGATCGGATATGAAGACCGGCAAGGAGACACGCTTTTCCATGACACGCAACGAATGGTCGATTCATTTTACAAACTCTCCCGATCAGCAATCGTTTGCCGGCGACGGGGGCGACCCCGGACAGGTTGCCAAGGCTGAAGATGGCATGTGGATCTACCTGTTTCATCCCGAAGGCGACCATTTCAGGTCTGAACGGCTGGTCAATATGAAACGCCACAATTACAAACTCGAACCCAATGTCCATTTTTCCCCGGATGGTAAATGGATCATCTTCCGGGCCAATTTCGAAGGCCATTCAGATATTTATGCCGTTGAGATTGAGAAATGAACCGCTCCGCTATGTTGAAAATAGAAACTTTGATTTTGTTGATTGCATTACTTTCTTGCAGTGTTACATCCATCCGGACAAAAATCCGATTCCAATGCCAATAAAAAACTTCCTGTTCCTGCTGGTGCTCTCTTTATTCCCGGCGTGCATTGCCCTGGCCGCCCGGACAGAGCGAGAGGTGCAATATCTTTCAGGAACCGACAATATCCATACCAAAACATGGGATTTTTTCTGCACCTCAGGCAGGAAAAGCAATGTTTGGACCAGGATAGAGGTTCCTTCCCACTGGGAACAGCAGGGATTCGGTGAATACGATTATGGCCGCGACTACCGCACCTATGGCAAAAAATTCAAATTTGCCGATGAGAAAGGGCTTTATAAAACCTCTTTCCTTGTACCAAAAGCATGGCAGGGAAGGCAGATCTACATTGTTTTCGAAGGTTCGATGACCGACACCGAAGTGAAAATCAATGGTAAACCAGCCGGTCCAACCCATCAGGGAGCATTTTACCGGTTTCGCTACAACATCACCGACAAGCTGAAATTTGGGCAGGAGAATCTCCTGGAAGCAATTGTCTGCAAAATGTCGGCAGATCCTTCTGTCAACCGGGCCGAGCGTTTTGCCGATTACTGGGTCTTTGGAGGTATTTTCCGGCCGGTTTACCTCGAAGCATTTCCGGATGAGCACATTTCCAGGGTTGCCGTTGATGCAAAGGCCGATGGGTCGTTTTCTATGGATGTTTTCACGCAAAATCTGAAGGGTGACCGGCTTGTTACAGCCGAACTGCTTGATGCAAAAGGCAAGGTGGTTGCAACTTGCTCAGCTTTAGCAATGAAAAATGATTCGATCCTGACCCTGAATTGCAGGGTCCTCAACCCCCAACTCTGGACTGCCGAAACTCCGTCTCTTTATTCTGTAAAAATCAAACTAAAAACTGATAAGTCTGAACTGTACAGTTGTGCACAGAAATTTGGCTTCCGGACGATTGAGATCCGGCAGGGTGACGGAATATTCCTGAACAACACCAAAATCAAGATGAAGGGCATCAACCGGCATGCTTTCTGGCCCGAAACCGGTAGATGCCTTAATGACCAGATCAACCTGGATGATGTGAAACTGATTAAGTCGATGAACATGAATGCGATTCGTTGCTCCCACTATCCGCCCGATCAGATATTTCTGGATTATTGCGACTCACTTGGTTTATATGTTCTCGATGAACTTGCCGGCTGGCAAAATGCCTATGCTACTGCTCCGGGCGAAAAGCTGGTAAAAGAACTGGTGATCCGCGACGTGAACCATCCCTCCATCATCTTCTGGGACAACGGCAACGAAGGCGGTACCAACAAGGAACTGGACGGTGATTTCTCGATTTATGACAAATCCAAACGGCCCGTGATCCATCCGCACCAAAAACCGGGCAACGACTTCAACGGCATCGACTGCAACCATTACGAGAATTACTACAGCTGTAAAAAGATATTTACAGAAGGGAAGATTTACATGCCCACCGAGTTTTTGCATTCGCAGGATGATGGTGGTGGAGGCGCCGGATTGGCCGATTTCTGGGAGTTATTCTGGAATACACCCAACTCTGGAGGTGGTTTTACATGGGCCCTGTTGGATGAGGGCGTGGTAAGAACCGATCTGGATGGGTTCATCGATGCCAATCGCGTCAATGCGCCGGACGGCGTGGTCGGTCCGCACCGCGAAAAGGAGGGCAGCTTCTATGCCATGCGCGAAATATATTGTCCGGTAAAAATAACGCTGAAGAAGCTGCCGGAAAACTTTGATGGCAACATCCCGGTAGGGAATCGTTACCATTTCACCAACCTGAAGGATTGCCGTTTTGAGTGGCAACTGGTCAATTTTAGCACAGTGACCGACCGCCTGGCCGCTCACAAAGTGATGGAAAGCGGATCTGCAGTTTCCCCCAATGTAAAACCTCTGGAGCATGGAACCTTGAATCTGAATCTTCCCTCCGATTACAAAAAACAGGATGCCCTTTACCTGAGAGCCTTCGATCGCTCTGGAGAAGAGATCTTTTGCTGGAGTTGGAAAATTGGAGGAAACCTCCGGCCTGTTTCCCAAATGGTAAAAATGGATATCAGTGAACAGGAGAGGCAACAACGTGAGAAGCTGAAAGCTGCCGGAATTGAGGAGGACAACATATTGCCCATTGAAAAGCAATCTGCCGATCTTTCCAAAGAGAAGGGAGTAGCTGAATTGCAGGAGAATGACAGCACCTGCACCCTGAAAGCCTCGGGTATTGCTGTGACATTCAGTAAGAAAGATGGCAGAATGACCAAAGTTACCAATGACCTTGGATTGCCCTTGCCTTTTGGGAATGGACCAGTACTGGTGAGCGGCAATGCACGATTCGAAGGAATCAGACCAGTTAAAAATGACAAGAGTTATTCGCTGGAGATGACCTATTCCGGCGACCTGAAGAAGGTTGTCTGGACCATGTTCAGCAGTGGCTGGCTGGCAATGGATTACCAATACCAGGTGGCAGATGCACAAAAGTTTACCGGGGTGAGTTTCGAATTCCCCGAATCGGATGTGATAGGGGCCAAATGGCTGGGCAAAGGGCCCTCCCATGTATGGAAAAACAGGATGGCCGGAGGAGTGCTAGATGTTTACCAGCGAATGTACAACAGCAAATTACCGGCGGATAACAGTTGGGGACTGCCGCAGTTCAAGGGATATTTCCCTGATGTTTCGTGGATGGAATTCAATACTGTTGATGGAAAATTCACGGTAGTGGCACAGGAGGAAGATCTTTTTGTACGGTTATTTAATTTCTACGGCATCTCGGGGCCACGAAACTATCCCGAATTGCCCGTGGGCGACATCTCCTTCCTGGATGGCATTCCTCCGGTAGGTACGAAACTTGCGATGGGCATCAGCAACGATACCTGGAACCTTGGTCCGATGGGAGAACTCAACAAGATGGAGAATCCTGTCAAACGAACCCTCTATTTTTACTTTGGACTGTTGAATTGATTAATGACCTGTCAGGTTTCCAAAAACCTCACTGGTCTAAAGGATGGAATAATGATCACACATTTTTGGCGTGTTTTTCTTTTGCTTGCATTGTTCTTTGGACAGCCAAACGTGTTTGCCCAGGAGCTCTGGCACAACCAGCCCCGCGAAATGCGCTACCGGCCGGATGGAAAAGGTTTTGTGATCAACAACGGGACCCATCGTTTCAATCGTGCCATTTACGGCACCAATACCGCTTTCCGTGTCGAGGCCGGCGACTTGCCTGAGTTCGCACTTTACCTGCCTGGTATGGGTGGAAACCTACATCTCGGGTTGTCACAGGGACATTCATCGAAATGGCTGACCGGAGCAAAAGGAATAGAAGCCCGGTATGAGGCCGGCGCCATGAGTTACAGCATATCGGATCCGATGCTGGGCAGTGGGATTCTGCAGATCAGGGTACTGGCCTTAAGTGATGGTGAAGGAATCATCCTGAAACTCTCCGGCGAACAAATTCCAGCCAATCTCAAACTGCATTGGGCTTTTGGCGGAGCCACCGGCAAGAAATTTTCGCGTGACGGAGATCTTGGCGCCGATCCGGAATCCTCATTTGACCTGAAACCGGAATATTGTAACGACAATGAATATGAGCTTAAGCAGAACAGCTTCCTGCTCTATTTTGGTTCAGGACGGGACCGCTCTGCCAATGAACGCTATGAGAACAATTACAAACCCACACAGGCAGAACTGGAGCAAACCCGGCTTCAGGTGAAAAAAAGGTTGTTTGGGTTGTTTCCTGAAAATTCAGAATTGAAAATAACCAGTGCCGTTCAACTTAAAAATCCCATCGAATGTTTGGCCGCTGCAAAATCGATCCAGCCCATCGTTTCTGGAAAAGTTTCCCTGGAATCGGGGAAAGCAGTTTATGTCTTGATCGCGAATCCGGATACACGGGCAATCCAACGCTATGATGAATTGGCGGTGATTTTCGGAATGGCAGATTCTGCCAGACAAAAATTGGCCGACCGGATCAGGATTGATACACCCGATCCCTTTGTCAATGCTGCCGGCGCTTCTATTTCAACCGCTGCCGATGCCGTGTGGGACGGAAACTCGGTTATGCATGGGGCCATCGCCTGGCGCATGCCACTGAACGGCTGGCGGGGCGCCTATGCAGCCGACTGGCTGGGCTGGCACGACCGTGCCGAAACGCATTTTGATGGCTATTTCAAGGCACAATACACCGAACCTGCTTTGGGTCCCAGCGTTCCCGATTCGGCTACCAACCTGGCCAGACAAAAGGAGAAGATCGGAACAGCCCTCTTTACGGATGGTTATATCAGCAGGAATCCGGGCAAGATCAACAATCCGCACCACTACGACATGAACCTGGTTTTCATCGACCAGTTGCTGTGGCATTTCAGGTGGACCGGAGATTTGGAATTCCTGCGCAGGAGCTGGCCTGTTCTGGTGCGCCACCTGGCCTGGGAGAAAAGGAATTTCGATGCAAACAATGATGGTCTTTATGATGCCTATTGCTGTATCTGGGCCAGCGATGCATTGCAATACAGCGGGGGAGGGGTGACGCATTCCTCTGCCTACAACTTCCGGGCCAACAAAATGGCGGCAGAACTGGCACCTCTGATTGGAAAGGATCCCAAACCCTACCGGGAAGAGGCAGATAAGATTTTTAAAGCAGTAAACAACCAGTTGTGGCTTCCTGGTAAGGGTTGGTATGCCGAGAACAAGGATTTGCTGGGAAATAAACTGGTGCATCCGGCAGCAGCACTGTGGACAGTCTACCACGCCATCGACGAAGGTTTGGCAGACCCGTTTCAGGCTTACCAGACAACCAAATACGTCGATTACTCGATCCCGCACATTCCAATCAGGGCAAAAGGATTACCGGAAGGTGATTTTTACACGCTCTCCACCACCAATTGGATGCCTTACGCCTGGTCGATCAACAACGTGGCTTCCGGTGAGGTGCTCCATACGGCATTGGCTTACTGGCAGACCGGCCGCTCGGAGGAGGCATTCAGGCTGACCAAAAGCCTGTTTCTGGATTACATGTTTCTGGGGAGCAGTCCGGGTAATTTCGGGCAGCTCTCCTTTTACGACGCTTTTAGGGGAGAGCTCTACCGTGATTTTGCCGATGGCATTGGTCTGGCTTCCAGGGCACTGGTGGAAGGACTTTTTGGCGTTAGACCCGACATGATCAACAAAACGCTCACCATCCGGCCGGGTTGGCCAGCTGAATGGCATTTTGCAATTATGGAAACTCCCGACTTAAAAATAGTGTTCAAACGAAACGGTTTGATGGATAACTATCAGGTTGAAAGCAATTTTGTGGGAGATATCACGCTAAAACTTCAGGTTAAAAACAGATTAGAGTCACTGAAATCCGTCAGGATAAATGGGAAGGAGTGCAGTTGGAAGCTTTCAGCAAATGCCCTCGAATTTCCGGAACTGGAAATAGTAACCCCGCAAGGGAAAAGCTTCGGAATCGAAATTGAATGGGAGGGGAAATCTTTGGATAAAATAGTTTCTGAATTGCATTATGCCATAGGTGAAACATTGAACCTTAAATTGGAAGATGCTGAGATAGTTAAGGTATTCGATCCACAAAAGGTTTTCAGATCAGTTAAAGCCGGAAAGAAGGGTTTGCAGGCTGTACTTCAGGGCGAATTCGGCGGAAGGACCGTTTTTATAAACCTTCAGCAGGGGAAAATGAGCTGGTGGCAGCCGGTTTCGTTTGAGTTAAGAAAACCTGTCGAATTGGTGTACGACAGGGAGCAGCCCAAAGGCGAACTTAAGTTTTCAATCCGGAACAATACCGGGAAAATGTTTGAAGGCGCAGTACTGGTCAATGGATTTAGGCAGAAAGTAGCTGCTCAGGCGTATTCCGTTTCAGAGACAACCAAGGTTGATGGTGGATATTTGGTTCCAGGCAGCAACCTGATAAAAATTGCCTGGGGACAAAGAATAATTTCAGAAAAACTGATCAATTGGAACATTGCATCCCAGGCAGGGGCTGATTATGAAACACTTGATTTGTCCGGCAAATTCAATGACAAGGTTGTTAATATCTTCAGGGAACAATATTATTCACCACGGTCGTCCTATCCAACGCTGGCCATTCCGGTCCAGGGCATCGGCGATTGGTGTTCTTTCAAGGAAACGGAGGAAATTGATGATTCAGGGTTGCGGAAATTGGCAGGAAATTCAAACATCATCCATTCGCCGCAGGAGATCCCGTTTGCCACACCCGGAGGTGATGGAGCAAATATCCTCTTTACTTCAAAGTGGGACAATTATCCCGATTCGGTCAGGCTAAAGCTTTCAGGCAAAGCGTCGCACCTCTATCTGCTGATGGCCGGCAGCGGGCATCACATGCAATGCCGCATGACCAACGGGACTGTTAAGGTTGAATATGCCGACGGGACAAAAGAAGAATTGCCTTTGATCAGTCCCGACAACTGGTGGCCGATCGAACAGGATTTCTACGAGGATGGCTATGCTTTCAAAGTGGATGGAGTCCGGCCGTTGAGGCTGTACCTGAAAACCGGAGCCTGGCATGCCGATACCTACGATATGTGGTCGAAAAACAAAACCAAAAAGATTGAAGGTGGAGCCGCTTCGTTGCTGGATCTGCCTTTGGACCCTGCAAAAGAGTTGAGACAATTAACCCTCGTTACATTAACCAATGATGTGGTAATTGGGTTGATGGCAGCAACTTTGGTGAGATAATTTGGCATAATTGACGGGGTGACTCTGAATCACCCCGTCAATTGTGCCACTGTTGTGTCCAAAGTGCCTATTGTGGTGAAAAAATTAAAGCGTAAAATACAAATAAATGAACCGAATTTTAATCCTGCTTACCTTGTTTGGAATGTTCTTCCAAGCCCAATTGACCGCCAAGGAAAAACCTGTTGTCTACACCATTGGCGACTCCACCGTGAAAAACGGTCGCGGCGATGGAACCGGCGGACTCTGGGGATGGGGCGACCCAATTGCACTATTCTTTGATACCACGAAGGTTCGGGTGGAGAATCATGCACTGGGAGGCACCAGTAGCAGAACATTCATAACCAAAGGGTTGTGGGAAACAGTTCGTAACAAACTGAAAAAGGGCGATTATGTGTTGATGCAGTTTGGCCACAACGACGGGAGTGCCTTGAACGACAACAGCCGAGCCCGGGGAACCATCAAGGGAGTGGGTGAGGAGAGCGAGGAGATCAACAACATCCTTACCAAACAACATGAGACGGTGCACAGTTATGGCTGGTACCTCCGAAAAATGGTCCGGGAGACAAAAGCCAAAGGTGCTATTCCGGTTATTATAACCCCGATTCCCCGCAACGACTGGGAAAACGGCAAGATCAAACGCACCCCCGACAGCTATCCCCAATGGGCTCTTGAGGTAGCCAGGCAGGAGAAGATCCAGGCCGTAGACCTGAACAGGCTGATGTCAGACAAGCTGGATACTTATAGAGAAGCCAAGGTAACCGGGAAGTTTTTTTATAGCCGCGACCATACACATACCTCGGCCGAAGGAGCTGTTTTGAGTGCTTCACTTGTTGTTGATGGATTGAAATCCCTGCGGAAATTGAAAATCAGTCAATACCTGCTACCCAATCCTCAAATTGTTTTTCCTGTTAAGAAAAGGGTGTTTATCATCGGGGATTCGACCGTTGCCAACGGGAACGATACCATCGTCGGATGGGGCAGGGTATTGCCCGCCTTTTTCGATACAAGCCGGGTCACGATCATCAACAAAGCCCGCGGAGGTCGGAGTAGCCGGACTTTCCAGAACGAGGGACTCTGGAATGAGATCGTTCTGCAACTTAAAAAGGGGGATTTTGTGCTGATGCAATTTGGACATAACGATGGCGCAAGGCCAGATGCTGAAAAATTCAGGGGATCGCTTCGCGGAACCGGAGAGGAGACACAGGAAGTGGCCAAACCGGATGGGACGAAGGAGATAGTTCATACTTACGGTTGGTACATGAAAAAATACATTCAGGATACCAAGGGGAAAGGTGCTACACCCATTGTCTTGTCGCAGATTCCACGCAATGAATGGCCCGACGGGAAAGTGGAACGGGTGGCAGAAACCTATGGTAAATGGGCCAAAGAATCAGCCGGACAAGCCGGAGCCTTCTTCGTTGACCTGAACCACCTGGTGGCAAAAAAATACGAAGAGATGGGGATGACAAGTGTCAAGGCTTTTTTCCCGGGTGATCATACGCACACCAATTTAGCCGGGGCCACGCTGAATGCGCGAACCGTTGCCGAAGGCATCAAAGCAACCAAAGGATGTGGACTGTCGGCTTATCTTGATTTAGAGAAGGGCAAGGCGGCTGCTGCCAAACGATGCATCTTTCCCGACATGACGGAAGAGATTGATCTTTTTGAATTTAAAATCCAAATAGCTGAAGTTGAACCATTAAATTGAGAAAAATGAGGCTAAAGATTCAGGCTATTATTTTGATATCGGTGTTGTCACTGCAACTTTCTGCGCAGAACGCCAGCTTGCCGGTAAACACTTTGAAAGAGCTGGCCGGGAGATTTAAAATACCGGACACATCTTTCGGACCCTCTATTTTGTGGGGCTGGGATGGCCCGATGACCAAAGAGGTAATCATTCACGATCTCGACCAGTTCAAATCCCTGAACATTCGTTCCCTGAACATTGAAGCGGGATACGATTTGCCTTCGCCCTATCTTTCTGAAGGCTATTTTGACCTGATCAAATTTGCAGTCGATCAGGCCAAACAACGCGGGATGGTAATCTGGATGATCGATGAATGCAAATACCCGAGTGGTTTCGCCGGAGGAAAATTTTCAAAAGAACGACCCGATCTGAGGATGCAAGGACTGGATGTTGCCAAACGAATTGAAGTAACTTCAGGTCAGGCAATTGATGAACCCATTTCAGGAGATGTCCTAAGCGCGGTTGCAGTCAAAAAAGATAATGGCGATTGTATGCTGTTGAATATTGTGAAGGGTCAGTTGCAATGGACTGCACCACAAGGTAACTGGCAGGTTTTACTGGTCAGGCACAAATTCCGGACCTCCGTGACGCGGGCCGGAAACAATCCCACACATGGGAAGGACACGCTGAATTCACTGTGTGATTACCTCAATCCGGTTGCAGCACGTCAGTTCATTGAATTCACGCATGAACAGTATAAAAAGTATGTCGGAAGTGAGTTTGGTACTACGTTTTTGGGTTTCAGAGGAGATGAACCCGATTACGGCTTTGTACCCTGGACTCCGGCTCTTCCTGATGAATTTCTCAAGAAAAAGGGTTACGATGTGCGCCCCTGGCTAGCTGCCTTTCTGGTAAAAAATCCGACCGACTCCATGCTGCGGGTCAAAGCCGATTACTGGGATGTATGGTCGGAACTATTTGGGGAGAATTTTTTCAAGGTTCAGGCCGATTGGTGTGCAGCCAACAAGCTATCCTACATGGTTCATCTCAACCACGAAGATAAAATGATGGCTCTTGCGCAGTCGGGAGGCGATTTCTTCAAAGACCTCCGGTCTGTCCAGATACCGGGGATTGATGCCATCTGGAACCAGATATGGCCTGGTACGACCGCCGATTTCCCAAAATATGCATCCTCCGTATCCCATGTTTATGGTCACCAAAAAGCCATGAGCGAAAGCTTTGCAGCCTACCGCACTCCTCCTTCCGTGGATCAGGCAAAATGGGTGACTGATCACCAGTTGGCAAGAGGAATCAACCTCTTCGAATGGATGTACTGGCCAGCTTCAACACGGGGCGATGGTACCCCAAAAGGCTGGTTTGGCGACTCCAAATTCCCACAGGTAGCACAATATACCAACCGGGTTTCCTATTTGTTGTCTAACGGGATACCGGCTGCCAACATAGCTGTCTACTATCCAACAGAGAGTGAATGGCTGGGCTGTCAAAAGGCCGACAGCAGTACATTGAAGCTTTGTCAGATGCTGCTTGAAAACCAGCATGACTTTGACTTCGTAGACAGCTATGCGATTTGCAAAGTGTTGGAAATTAAAGGCAAGAGTCTTGTAAACCGCAGCGGTCAAGCCTACCAAACGGTCTTGGTTCCCTGGGTCAAGGCGATGCCTGAAGCAGTGCTGGACCAACTTAGGAAATTCGCCGAATCCGGTGGAACAGTTATTTTTACGGACGACAAGCCATCACTGGTATCCGGACAATCCTTCCGGAATGCAGGCAATACCTATGATTTCAGGAAATTTATCTTTCAGAAAGCCGATCAGCTCATTGGAAACTTGCATCAACCCGATTTTAAAATGGAGAAATCCATTCCGGAGATCAAATACAACCACCGGAAATTTTCGGATGGGGATTTGTATTTTATTTTCAATGAAGGAGATCAGACAGTGGAAACCAATTTGACCCTTTCAGGGAATGGGAAGGTTCGACTTTGGGATGCAGCCTCAGGCGACATCAGGGAGATCAAACAAGCGACCAACCATAACCGGCAAGTTGGGTTGCACCTTAACCTCGCCTCCTGGGAGACAAAAATTGTAGTGATTTCGAAATAGCAGTAAAATTTAACCCTTACTAACGTATGATAAAAATGATTAAAACTAAATTTTCCAAACTAATTCTGACAGCACTGATTGTTGGTTGTCTCTTCCATAGTCTGCAGGCTCAGCGCCAGATGGAATACCTGACCCGCGGAGTGGTGGCTGTCCAGGCCGGACACGACAGCGTATTTGTGAGTTGGCGACTGCTCTGCACAGACAAAGACAATGTCGCATTCAATGTCTACCGGAAGGCTGAAAACGGCAAAGCGGTAAAGCTGAACAAAAAACCATTGACCGAAGCAACCTCTATGATGGATGTGGCTCCTCTGGCCAATGGTCGGTACACCTATCTGGTCAAACCGGTTAAAGGAGGTGAAGCAGGATCTTATACGCTGGACAAAGGGGAGTCAGGAAATCCCTGGTTGACCATTCCCCTGCAAACGCCTGAAAAATACACCCCTAATGACATCTCACCCGGAGATCTCGATGGAGACGGGGAGTACGAACTGGTGGTCCACATGACAGGCAGGGCACGCGACAACAGTCAGGGCGGCGCAACGGATGAGCCGATATTTCATGCCTACAAACTGGATGGGACCTTGATGTGGAGCATCAACCTGGGAAAAAACATCCGGGAGGGCGCCCACTATACGCAGTTCCTGGTTTACGATTTTGATGGTGACGGGCGAGCTGAAGTGGTAATGAAAACAGCGGATGGCACAGTGGATGGCAAAGGAAAAGTCATTGGAGACGCCACTGCCGACCATCGTAACGAGGACGGGCATATCGTCCGTGGTCCGGAGTTCCTGACCGTTTTCGACGGATTGACCGGCGCTGCCCTGACCACCACCAACTACTGGCCGTCCAGGCACCCTTCGAAAGAAAACCCGACACCCGACGAGATGAAAGAGGTTTGGGGAGACGGGCGAGCCAATCGTTCGGAGCGTTACATGGCCTGTGTGGCTTATCTGGACGGTATCCATCCCTCCATTGTCATGTGCAGGGGTTATTATACCCGTTCTACATTGGCGGCTTACGACTGGTGCGATGGAAAACTGACGCAGCGCTGGACATTTGACAGTGACGATGGCACCCCAGGGAACAGTGCCTACCGGGGGCAGGGCAACCACAACCTGAGTGTGGGGGATGTGGATGGGGATGGTTGCGATGAGATTATCTATGGTGCTGCCGTGATCGACCACAACGGCAAAGGGCTCTACTCAACAGGATTGGGACATGCCGATGCCATGCATTTTTCGGATCTGGATCCTTCCCATCCGGGATTGGAGGTGTTCAACATACAGGAAAAATTCAGCGATGCCGGACTGAACTTCCGCGATGCGAAAACCGGCGAAATTCTTTGGCGGGTGGCGTCAGTCAAGGCAGATGAATCGGGCGGCGACAAGGGCGAGGGTCCCGGCAGGGGAGTGTCATTTAACGTGGATCCTCGCTATACCGGAAACGAATGCTGGGCTTTTGGAGCGCAGATGAAGGGAATGTGGAATGCGCAGGGCAAGAAGATATCAGAATCGATGCCAACCACTTGCAATTTCGCGGTATGGTGGGATGGCGATCTGCTGCGTGAGTTGCTGGATAAAAACCAGGTGATGAAATGGGATTGGAAAGCCGGGAAAGTTGTTCCGTTGCTGGTTGCCACCGATTGCTGGAGCAACAATGGCACCAAATCCACCCCTGGACTTAGCGCCGATCTGTTTGGCGACTGGCGGGAAGAGGTGATCCTGCGCACGAACGACAACAAGTCCTTGCGCATTTTCACAACGACCATTCCCACGAACCATCGTTTTGTGACGCTGATGCAGGACCCGATCTACCGCCTGGGAGTAGCATGGCAGAATGTGGCCTACAACCAGCCTCCGCATCCGGGTTTCTACATTGGGGATGAGATGGGGAAACCGGTTAGACCGAATTTGAAAATCGTGAAGTATAAATAGACTTTGGAAATGTTTAAATTTTATTCAATTGATATAAACTGTTCAACCCTTTCGGGGTTGATGATTCATTTGTTTCATTTCCGTGGGTTCCACCCACGGTTATTCATATTGAACCCTTTTCAGGGTTATTCGAAGCGAAAAGTCCGAAGGACTTGAATATAAATAACCCCCGGTGAAGCCGGGGGCTAATGACAGAAGCAGATTAGGAACCCCGAAGTGGGTTCAATAATTCGGTTACTAAATTTAAACAGTCTCTTAGATATTTTAAACAATAAAGTAAAAGAGAATCCCAGATGTATAGATTATTGAGAATTCTATACACTTGAACCTTGGTATGTATAGATTATTTGATTTTCTATACATATAAATGCCTGATGTGGTAGTTTTCATGCGGGGGAAAATGGTTAAATTTGACATATGTACCAAATTTTGATTTTTTGGTACATGTTTATTTGAAATGAAATAAAATACACCAGGTTTTGATATGGCCAATTCAAAAATTGATTTTATTGATAACAGACTTCATGTAGAAAGAAAAGCAGCTTCCAGATATTTGAAAGAACTGGAAACGATTGGAATTCTTCAGTCTCAAAAAGTTGGCAGAGAGACATTGTACATTAATATAGGATTGATTGAAATATTGAAAAATGTATAGAAGTTCGATACTCCGGTACCGAGTTATTATTAGGGGAATAAAATAAAGGGGGCATAGGCGCAATACTTATTGTCTTTACAGAGGCTATGGTAATATTAATCATACGTTACAATGGGAAAGATAACAAATGAAATGGTCGAAAAATCCTATGAAGTCGGAAAGGATTTTTATCACAAAAAAATTACTCTAAAAAAAGCAGTAGAATTTTTGACTCAAATTGGAATGAATGAAAATTCTGCTGTTGACTACATATACAACTATTCTAATCTAATTCAAGGAAAGTTATTTACTAGAACAACCAATACTTCCGGGACAAAGTATTACCTTAAAAAGATATATGAAGAAAATGGACAATCGGGACTTCAAAATGCTTTACTATCATTATCACAGCATATAGACTATTATGAAGAAAAATCTGGTTCTGCAGTAAAGCAACGTAAAGATGTTTACAACGAGTATTTAAAGTTTTTAGACGGTCAACTAGTACAAGTAATCTATGCTGATGAGGTTGATGAAAATATAGATTACGCAGAAGGTAAAACTAAATTAGTACTTATAAACAATTACGAACGAAACCCAATAGCGCGTATAAAATGTATTGAACATTACGGAGTTGTTTGTCAAGTTTGTAGTTTTGACTTTGAAAATAATTATGGTGAAATCGGCAAAGACTTTATTCATGTACATCACAAAATTGACATTTCAACAATTGGAAATGAATATTCCGTTGACCCAATAAAGGATTTAATTCCTGTGTGTCCCAACTGCCATTCTATGCTTCATAAAAAGAAACCAGCATATACTATTGAAGAATTAAAACATATGATGAAATAATACTACTGCTAATAATAAACAAACGCTATGACCAATTGGGGTTTAGGTGGTTTGCATGGCTTAAAATCCGTTTCAACATTACGTTTGGGTTGAAAGGTTTGATGCTCCGAATTCCCTTACTTGCCATGGCGTTATCCGTTAAGAGGTTGTACATTATTCAACTCAAATATTAATACAAAATGGACAAAAAAGAAAAATCGGAAATAGAATTAAGGAAAAATCAAATCCTTGTGTTGATTAATGAATATTGTGCGCTTAGACTTGATAATGAATATCTTGAATTATCAAAACAGCTTTTAAATAAGCTTGGACGGAAAAGAGATGTTCCGTTTATGAGCGGAAAAATTGAAATATGGGCTGCAGCGGTAATCCATGCTCTTGGTACCATCAATTTTCTTTTTGATAAGGCATCTGAACCATATGTAACAGTTGATGATATCAATAGTTTTTTTGGAACGAATAAATCTTCTACTGGTGCAAAATCAAAATTAATCAGAGATTTATTAAGGCTTGGATATTTCGATAACGAGTTCTCTACAGCCCGAATGAGACAAAATAATCCATTTGATAAATTAACGATATTCAATGGTATTATTATCTCAAAAGAGTCGCTGTCAAAATAACCTGCAAAATCTTGACATACTGCCATGCTAAACATTAAACTACTCATTTTCTTTCTGTTATGGACGACCGGCACTTTTGCCCAATCGGGAATCTATTACAACGTTAAAGACTACGGGGCAAAAGGCGACGGACAAACCATTGACACCAAATCAATTGATGCGGCGATTTCAGCAGCTTCGGAAAAAGGTGGAGGCACCGTCTTCTTCCCGGCAGGGACTTATCTGAGTTTCACCATTCACCTGAAAAGCTTTATCACGTTGCATCTCGACAATGGTGCAGTACTCGAAGCTGCCGATACGAAAAAGCAGGGTTTGGGGTATGATCCGGCCGAACCCAACCCATCTGACATGTACCAGGATTTTGGCCACAGCCACTGGCGCAACAGCCTGATCTACGGCGAAAACCTGCAGAATATAGCCATCACGGGATTGGGCACCATCTTCGGTAACGGTCTGACACGCGAGGGATACAAGACACCGGGTCTGGCCAACAAGGCCATCGCCCTGAAATTATGCCGGAATGTAGTGCTCAAGGATTTTTCCATTTTAATGGGAGGCCATTTTGCCCTGCTGGCCACCGGCGTCGATAACATGACCCTCGACAACCTGAAAGTAGACACCAACAGGGACGCGTTTGATGTGGATTGCTGCCGGCATGTCAGGATCTCCAATTGCAGTGTAAATTCTCCCTTTGATGATGCCATTTGCCTGAAAAGCTCCTATGCACTTGGTTTTGCGCGGGCAACCGAAGATGTAACCATTTCCAATTGTTCTGTCAGCGGTTTCGATCGTACCACCTTTCTCAACGGAACATACAAAAAGGACGAAGCCAATAAAGTTCCGGACAGGGGCGTAGTAGCCGGGCGGATTAAGTTCGGAACCGAATCGAACGGCGGATTTCGCAACATCACCATCACCAATTGCACGTTCGAATTCTGCCGGGGACTGGCGCTTGAAACTGTCGACGGAGGGATCCTGGAGGACGTAACGATTGACAACATCGTCATGAAAGATATTCAGGGCGCCCCCTTCTTCCTGCGACTGGGTGCACGCATGCGCGGACCGGCCGGTACACCCATCGGTGTACTTCGCCGGATCAATATTAGCAATGTGGTGATTTACAGCGAAAATCCAAAATATTGTTCCATGATCGTTGGCATCCCCGGTCATCCGGTTGAGGATGTAAAACTGAGCAACATTACGATACGGATCAAGGGGGGCGCTCCAAAAGAACAAGCCTTAAACCAGGTGGAGGAACACGAAAAATCCTATCCCGATCCGCAGGAATTCGGCGCCATGCCTGCCTATGGCTTCTTCATTCGCCATGTCAGGAACATTGAACTCAGTCATGTAGCATTAAAACTAGAAAATGAGGACTTCCGTCCGGCAATTATATTAGACGATGTAGCCGGAGCCGATTTTAACCATCTGTCAGTTGTAAAAGTTGATGCGGTTCCGTCAATGGTGCTGAAAAATTCGGCGAGCATCCTGATTCGGGATTCAAATCCGTTCAAGAACAAGAAATTCAGTAAAATAACCTCAACTCAATTTTAAAATGAGAATAGCTCTGACAGCAATTTTGATGATGATGGCTGGCTTTGGCCTCCATGCCCAAAAAATCAACGACTCCACCACGCCCCTCCATCTTTTGTCTCCTTATCTATCA
>JAVHPO010000092.1:0-5333 GCA_036170635.1 Prolixibacteraceae bacterium
TGCGAACGGACAGTATCAGGATTGGCTTCAAGTACCACTCCCTGAGTTTTTTAAGGATCTCAATTCCATCCGCATCAGGTAAGCCCAGGTCGAGGATAATGAGTACAGGGTGGGTTGTGGCGGCATGCACCAACCCCTCCTTCCCTGTCGAAGCTTCAGAGATCTTATAACCATTGGCAGATAGCGTGATCTCAAGCAACCGTCGAATCTGTACCTCATCATCGATGATCAGTATTGTATCGGAATTGGTCATGATGCTTCAGTTTTTTTTTGATTGTTCAAATCTGCAATTTTTACTGGAATTTTTATGATAAATTTTGCACCGCCATTTTCCCTGTTTTCTGCGGTAATTGTACCTTCCTGAGCCAAGACAAAGCCTTTGACAATTGAAAGGCCCAATCCTGTTCCACCGGCTTTTGAATCTTTACCCCGGTAAAACTTATCGAAAACAAAATTTAATTCAGAAGGATTAAAACCCGGACCCCGATCCATTACCTGTATATTCAGAAAACCGTTGTCATAAAATATTTTCAACCTGATTCGGCTACCCGCTGGAGCATATTGAGTGGCATTAAGGATCAGGTTGTGCATTACTTGTTCAACCAGGCCAAAATCTGCCATGACCAGTGGCATGTCGCCAGGAATGATGGTGGATAGTTTAAATGGTTTTAATTCTACCTGAAGGGCTTCGGCGACTTCATTGGCCAGATCATGTACATCGCACCAATCTGGCTTTGGCGTTATGTGTCCTGATTCTAGTCGTGACATATTTAATAAATTCTCTATCAATCGATTGAGTCGAATAGAAGCAATGCTGATTTCGGTATATAGTTTCTGTCTGGTATCCTCCGGGTAGTTATGGGATAAAAGTGTATCTGATGCACCCAGTATCGTAGCCACAGGGATCCGTAACTCATGCGAAATTGAATTAAAAAGGGTTTTGTAAAGCTTTTCCGATTCACTCAGTATATAGGTTTCCTTCGCTGCATTGCGAAGAAATTCACGCTCATATTTGCCTGAAATCTGGGAGAGAAATGCTTCCCAAAATTGTTCTTCGCCCTGGGTGAATATATGATGCAACTCAACCACAATAACGCCTATATTCCCGCTATTTCCGGATAAGGGATAGAAAGTAAAGTTTCCGGATGGCAGTGTATCCGTGTATTTTCCGGCCATGGTTGAATTTTTGAATACCCAGTTTGCAACACTGAAATCATTTTCCAATACCTGGATATTTGTTCCATCCTGAACTATTTTATCCAGTTGGTTGAGATCAGTTTTGAGTATGATTGCCGAATCGAGGTTGAAATATTTCTGAACATATTTGATCGCCATTTTGGATACTTCATTGATCCCTGAGGCGGTATTCAGTTCTTTGGTGAGTTGATAAAGTGCCTGTGTCCGTTCTTCCCGTATCCTGATCTTTTGTTCCTGTCCACGTACCCTGGAGGTGAGGATTCCATTCAGCATGGCGATGAAGAAAAACATGATGAGCATCAGCACATCTTCCGGTTTATCTATGTGCAGGGTAAATTGAGGTGGAATAAAAAAATAGTCCCATGTGAGGGCACTTGACGCGGCCGCAAGCAAAATAGGTCCTGGTCCGAAAAAAATAGCAAGAATAGAGACCAAAAATAGCAATCCGAACGATACAATCTGATATCCGACAAAGTCTCTCACAAGATAGCAAGAGATCGATGAAAGAATCACCAGAAGTATGACAGTCATGTATTCCCTTAAATTTGACGTAAAGGAAGGGACAAAAACCTTTTCCCGGTAGCGGCCTTTTGCCTGATTATCGGCTCCAAGAATATAAACATCAATGTTGCCACTGTACCTTATCAGCTTGTTTACAAAACTGCCAAGCCGTAACATGGCAAACAAGTTTCGAACCCGCGGCTTTCCGACTATAATGTGGGTCGCATTTTCTTTTTGCGCAAAATCGACAATCGCACTGACAACATCGTAATTGGTGACAATCCTGACTTTAATACCCAATTGTTTGGCCAGGTTTATATTTTTATGTAGCTGATCATGTTCTTTAGAGGTCAACTGGTGCGAAGTTTCTACATAAATGGCCTGGATGTTGGCCCCCATCGAGTAAGAAAGGTTTTTGGCCCAGCGCAATAATCTGGTCGACTGTATCTTGTAATCAATCGCTACCAGAAGATGCGAACCTGATTTCCAGGGGCCCCTGATGCGCTTTTCCTGCATGTAGTCATGCAGTTGTTTGTCGACCCTGTCGGCAACAATTCGCAGGGCCATTTCGCGAAGTGCCGTAATATTTCCTTTCCGGAAGAAATTCAGGATGGCCTCACGGGATCGTTCGGGTGTGTATACTTTACCTTCAGATAGCCTCTGAAGCAATTCGTCCGGGCTCAAATCAACCAGTTCAACTTCATCTGCATTCTCAAAAATCTCATCGGGCAGGGTTTCCCGAACGATTATTCCTGTAATTTGTGCAACTGTTTCGGAGCGGCTTTCAAGATGCTGAACATTCACGGTAGTGTAAACGTTGATTCCATTTTCAAGAATTTCCAGCACATCCTGGTAACGTTTGGTATGGCGACTGTCCGGTGCGTTGGTGTGGGCCAGTTCATCAACAAGGACAATCTGTGGTTTTCGGGCAATTATGGCATCCAGATCCATCTCCTGAACCTGGGTTGATTTGTATAGGTATTTTTTCCTTTGAATCAGTTCAAATCCTTCTACCAGACTGGCAGTTTCTTTTCGATTGTGCGTCTCCACAAACCCAATGATGATGTCACAACCCTTGGCTTTTTCAACTTTGGCTGCCTGAAGCATTGTATATGTTTTGCCAACTCCGGCACACATGCCGAAGAATATCTTCAACTTGCCACGCTTACTTTTCTCCTCATCCTTAATGATTGAGGCTAAAAGTTCATCCGGATCCGGACGATTATCAGCTAATTCCATCTTTGTTTTCTTTGTTTTCCAATTTAGCAATTAAATCAACTGCCCGCTCTTCAACTCCCTGCATTTGTTCCAAAATTCTTTTAAGTTCCTGAATCTTGTTCGGATAGAAGTTTTCATGGCAATTGATTTTATTTATTGGTTGTATTTGTATTACTGTTGGCATCAATTTTGTCAAGTTCAAGGTTTAAAACCAATACATTTACACGTTCCTCACCCAGTAATAGAAACTGTGGAGTCTCCGTTATACTCTTCACGCATTGGATTATACTTTGCTTTCTATCAGGACTTAAATTTCTGGCCCTGGCGATCCTGTCGACCTGCAATAAGGCAGCTTTTTGCGAAATATGCGGATCGAGTCCGCTTGCAGATGCAAATAACATTTCAGAAGGAATTGTTGTGTTGCCATCTAATTGGTTAAAAGCAATAAATTGGTTTTTTAATGAGTCGACAGAATGTTTCAGTTTAGCATTGGTCAAACCAAAATTCGAGCCTCCTGAAGGTAATGGATTATAGGATATAGCCGATGGTCGTGAAGTAAAGTAAATTACACTGTCAAAACGCTGGCCAATTAATTCACTGCCAATTATTTTGTTGTTTTTTAAAATTAAACTTCCGTTTGCTTTGACCGGCATGGTAAGTTGTGCAATTCCTGTTACAAACAGCGGATATATGACGCCTATTAAAACGGTAAAGAACAGGAAGATTTTTAAGGATATAAATAGCGTTTTCATGTGTTTACAGAATTACATGTTAATTAGAATATCAATAAGTTTAATTCCAATGAAAGGGGCAATAATGCCACCAAGGCCGTAAATAACCAGATTCTTTGTCAATGCTGCATTGGCCGAAATGGGTTTATACTGTACCCCTTTTAATGCCAGAGGAATAAGCATTACGATGATAATAGCATTAAAAATTACCGCGCTTAGAATTGCGCTCTGGGGAGAACCGAGATTCATAATATTTAAGGCTGAAAGGGGACCAATGCCGCTTTTGCCGGAGTATAGTGAGATGGCGATTGCGGGAATAATGGCAAAATATTTGGCCACATCGTTGGCAATGCTAAAGGTAGTAAGGGAACCCCGTGTCATCAGTAATTGCTTTCCAACCTCAACTACCTCAATCAGTTTAGTCGGATTGCTGTCAAGGTCAACCATATTACCGGCCTCACGGGCGGCCTGGGTACCTGTATTCATCGCAATACCAATATCGGCCTGGGCAAGTGCCGGGGCATCGTTTGTGCCATCGCCAATCATACCAACCAAATGTCCGTTTGCCTGTTCCTCGCGAATACGATGCAATTTATTTTCGGGTGTAGCTTCGGCCATAAAATCATCAACCCCCGCTTCGGCAGCAATGGCAGCGGCAGTCAATGAGTTATCACCCGTAATCATTACGGTTCGAATCCCCATCTTCCTAAGTTCTGCAAATCGCTGCTTGATGCCGCCTTTTACAATATCCTTCAGGTGAATCACCCCAAGAACCCTTTTATCTTCAGCTACGACCAATGGTGTTGCGCCTTGTCGCGCCAATTCTGAAACTATATCCTCTGTTTTTTGAGTGTAGAAACCATTGTTGCTTTGCACAAAAGAACGAATTGCTTCCGATGAACCTTTTCTGATCATATGAGTAATGCCATCTTCTGATGTAAAATCAACACCGCTCATTCGTGATTGCGCCGTAAAGGGAATAAATGTTGCATTGAGTTGATGAACTTCGCGGCCCCGAATATTGAATTGTTCTTTGGCAAGGACGACAATCGAACGCCCTTCGGGTGTTTCGTCCGATAAGGATGAAAACTGGGCAGCATCGGCAAGTTCTTCAACGGTTACCCCGTCGGCGGGAATAAAATTGGTAGCCATTCGGTTGCCCAATGTAATTGTTCCGGTTTTATCAAGTAACAGTACATCAACATCTCCGGCTGCTTCGATGGCACGGCCACTTGTTGCAATCACATTTCGCTGTAAAAGCCTGTCCATTCCGCTAATTCCGATTGCACTCAGCAAACCTCCAATGGTAGTCGGGATTAAGCAAACCAGCAAAGCAATTAATACTGGCAAAGTTAAATTCTGTGATGCAGGTAATCCTGAAGCCGTAAGGCTGTAACCAAAGAATGCAGGAAGTGTCACTACCGCCAAAAGAAAGACGATTGTCAAACCTGAAATTAGAATTGACAATGCAATTTCATTGGGCGTTTTTTGTCTTTTAGCTCCTTCAACCAGCGCTATCATCCGGTCTATAAATGTGTTGCCCGATTCAGAGGTAATACGTATCAAAACACGGTCACTGATGACCTTCGTTCCTCCTGTAACTGCCGACCTGTCGCCTCCGCTTTCGCGTATCACCGGGGCTGATTCTCCTGTTACAGCGGATTCGTCGACACTGGCAATCCCTTC
>JAVHPO010000093.1:0-5258 GCA_036170635.1 Prolixibacteraceae bacterium
TCTCCCCCTCGCCCCTTCTCCCCCTCTTTCTTAACTATTTCAGCAACTCAGCAATCCTTTCGCGCAGCTTCTCTGCCCTCAAATTCTTCGCAATAATCTTGCCTGTTTTGTCGAGCAGCAGGTTGGCTGGAATGGAGTTGATACCATAAATTTTCGCGGTAGCGTTGCTCCAGCCTTTCAGATCTGACACTTGTGACCAGGTAAGTTTATCAGAAGCAACTGCCTTCAGCCATTTGGCTTTGTCGGTGTCGTATGAAACTCCCAAAACATGAAAACCTTTTGCATTGTAATCTTTCCAGACTGCCACGACATTTGGATTTTCGCCACGGCAAGGACCGCACCACGAAGCCCAAAAATCGACCAGTGTATATTGATGTTTGGCATATACATCAGAAAGTTTTACAGGAGTACCAATGGAGTCGTTCATGGTAAAATCGGGGGCAGTTTTGCCAACGGCAACTGATTGCAGAAGGGTAACTCTTTCGGCAAGTGATTTGGCGCTTTTGCTCTTCATGACTTCAGGCGAGAATTTCTTCAGGTAACCCTGAATCTCATCTGCCTCCATGCCGTATTGAATTTGCTGCAGAATAACCGGAGCAACAAAAGAGTTTGGATTTCCGGTTACGAAATCTTTTTGCATGGCTATTTGTGAATTGTCAAGCGAATCAAGTTGTTTCTCAAGAGTGGCCTGCAAAGCAGCGTCATTCTTCTGCTTGGCTTCGTTGTATTTGCCGTAAATCTCTTTCATCTGGGCGTTAAGGATGGTACCTTTGGCGTCCAGCACTTTCATCTCGTCCTGACTTGCGGATCCGGTAATGGTGATATTGCGCAAATCATCAGATTTTCCAGCAACCTGAATGGCCTTGTTCTCAACCAAGACTGGTACCTGCTTCCGATCGCCCAATACAAGAATACACATATCCGGAACCTCCACAGCGCCTTTCAGTTCGAACTTTCCACCTACACTTTTGACAGAATCAAGCGTAGTGGTTTCTCCCCCAGCCCGTTGTTTAAGATAGACGGTTCCATCCGGAAGACCTTCAATGTTTCCACTGATGGTGAATTTCGGGGCCGGAGCGCTGCAAGCAACAAACAAAGCTGCAAGCGAAATCAAATAAAAGACTTTTCTCATTTTAATGATATTAGGAATTTAAAACATTTATGTGCAATACTTAGTGTCCCTTTGTGTTATCCTTAGCGTCCTTTGTGGTTAAATCTTAAAAAAAACTTCACCACAAAGGTCTCTAAGTGCTTCACAAAGGGACATTAAGTCGGAATATTATACGTCACAAATAAGAATGCACTTTTTCAGGGAGGCCAGCTTGTCGGGGTTGGTTGGAACAAATTCCTGTCCGACAAAACCTTTGTAACCGGTATCCACAATCGCCTTCATGATGGCAGGATAGTAAAGCTCCTGTGTCTCATCCAGTTCGTGCCGCCCTGGAACACCTCCGGTATGAATATGTCCAATGTACTTGATATTTTTACGAATAGTGTCAATCACATTCCCCTCCATGATCTGCATGTGGAAAATATCGTACAGCAATTTAAACCTTTCTGATCCAACCATCTCGCAAAGGGCAGCGCCCCAGGCTGTATGGTCACACTGATAATCCTTGTGCCCATAACTGTTGAGTAGCTCCATGATGATGGTCACACCATGTTTTTCGGCAAGCGGGGTAAGTCTGCGCAATCCCTTGGCACAATTGATCAATCCAACCTGGTCGTTTTGGCCCTCCCGGTTACCGGAGAAACAGATCAGGTTGGGAATTCCGGCTGCTGCAGCTTTGGGGATCATCGCCTCGAAATCGGCCACCAGCTTATCGTGGTTCTCAATCCTGTTGAAGCCTTTAGGTATTCCCCAATCGGTTGCATAGCCAACGGCGCATTTCAAGCCATGCGCCTTCACAGTAGCCCAATCCTTCTCGTTGAGCAGTTCGATCGACTCGATCCCCATCTCTTTGCAGGCTACCGCCAAATCATCGAGCGGGATATTGCCGTAGCACCACTGGCTTACCGAATGGTGAATATTTCCCTTCAGTCCGCCTGAAGCCGATTCTGCGGCCCTGCTTTCCTGAAAAGGCAAAACAGTTGCCGACAAGGCCACCGAAGCGGCAGTTTTCCTGATCATCTCTCGTCTGTTCATTGTCGAATGGATTCGTTTGTATTGCACGAATTTAAATAATTTTTTGCGATATTTGGATTTTGGTGTCTCGCTACTATTACTATTTGATCGTTTAAACTATTACACAGAGTTGCACGGAGGAGCACAGAGTTGCACAGAGAAAAATTAAGAAATATTTGGAGGGTTGTCAGCCTTAACATTTCAAACATTTCAAACATTTCAAACATTTCAAACATTTCAAACATTTCAAACAATAAAAAACTTTTCAAACAATTCGTCTTCTCTGTGAAACTCTGTGTTCCTCTGTGCAACTCTGTGTAACTTTAACTATTAACTATCTATGACGACCCGATTGCTATACATTTTCGCATTGGCGCTCCTGCCGCTGGTGACATCGGCGCAATGGCTCGATTTCTCCAAAACATCCATCTATAGCTCCGACAAGAAGAACATTCAGCTTTACAAAACCGCCACTGTTTTGCAGGAAGAGCTCCAGCTTCACACCCACATTAAATCGGCTATCGCCGGAAAGCCGGACTCCAAAGATTCTCCTCAAATTATTATTTGCCTCGAAAAAGATGCAATGAAACTTCCTGCCGGGATTGCAGAATCCTTGAATTCCCTGCCGCCTACCGGGAAAGATGGATACAAAATTGCACTCATCGATGCCAAAACGGTAGTCATAGCAGGCCATGACGAGCGAGGTGCGCTTTACGGAGCAGGCTATCTCCTTCGGAAGATGGAGCTCTCCGCCAACAAAATACTTTTACCTCATCATTTCTCTATCTCCTCCACACCTACCTACCCCATCCGGGGTCACCAGCTGGGTTATCGACCAAAAACCAATGCCTACGATGCCTGGACCGTCGCCCAATATGACCGCTACATTCGCGATCTGGCCCTTTTCGGCGTCAACAGCATCGAGATCATGCCTCCCCGTACCGACGACGATGCCACCAGTGTGCACATGAAACTGCCGGCCATCCAAATGATCGTCGAACAATCGAAGATTTGCAAATCGTACGGGCTTGATGTCTGGATGTGGTATCCCAACATGGGCAGCGACTACAACTCCCCCGATTCTGTCAAGGCCGAACTTGCCGAGCGCGAGAAGATTTTCAGTATCCTTCCCAAACTCGATGCATTATTCGTACCCGGAGGCGATCCCGGTGATCTTGAGCCCGATCCTCTATTTAGCTGGCTAAACAAGGAGGCGGTGGTACTGAAAAAGTATCACCCCAATGCCAAAATATGGGTGTCCCCTCAGGCATTCAAACCAAGTACCGTCTGGTATGCCAACTTCTTCGCCCACATCAACAAGAAACCGGATTGGCTGGGAGGCATCGTTTATGGTCCGTGGATTAAAATGCCGCTTCCCGAGGTGCGCAGGGTGACAGATCCATCCATCCCGATCCGTCTCTATCCTGATATCACCCACAGCTACAGCTGCCAGTACCCGGTACCGGAATGGGACCTGGCCTTTGCCATGACCCTGGGCCGCGAATGCATTAACCCCAGACCGGTCGATGAAAAACTGATCCACAACCGTTATGCCTCATTGGCAAAGGGAAGCATCAGCTACTCGGAGGGCACCAACGACGATGTGAACAAATTTATCTGGACCGGTCAGGACTGGAACTCTGAAACCCCTGTCATCGAAACGCTCCGTGATTATGCCCACTATTTCATCGGACCTCAATATTCAGAACCTGTGGCTCAGGGTTTGATGGCACTCGAGCAGAATTTTCGCGGGCCGCTCCTGGCCAACGAACAGGTCGAAAGAACCCTGCAACAATGGCAGGATATGGAAAGTTCTGCTTCCACGGAGGTGCTTTCAAATCCAAGGTTCCAGAGCGGACTGATCAGGGCTTACTTTGATGCATACACCCGGCGTCGACTGATATATGAAACGGATCTGGAACAGCAGGCCAGATCTATTCTGGAAGCGGCCAAACCAAATGAGACCCTCAAAGCCATTCATGATGCCCGGGCTACACTGCTTCAGGCCAAAGAGAAGCCAATAGCACAGTCGTTGAGAAGCCGTTGCTTTGCCCTTGCGGATTCTCTCTTCCGAAGCTTCGGCGCCCAACTCACCATCGAAAAACACCATGCCATGAGCGGTCGTGGTAACTTTATCGACAACATCGACATCCCACTTAACGATGCACTCTGGCTGCTGGACCAGCTCAACCGGATTGAAAAGAAGAGCGATGAGAAAGTGCGGCTTGCCGAAATTGGCAAAATGCTGCACCGGACAGATCCCGGTCCCGGCGGATTTTACGACAACCTCGGCAATCCGGCTTCGTGGCAACATGTGAAGGCTCAGAAAAGCTGGCAGGAGGATCCCGGAAGCCTCGAGTCGCCACGTGTCAGCTTTGGCGTCGGGCTCAAAGGCGTTGAATGGGTAGACGAGATTGTGGCCAAAGGCTTCGAAGGGCAATCCACCCCGCTGGCCTGGATGAACCAGATCAACACCCTCTATTTCACGCCACTGGTGATGGAATATGCCGATCTTGACCCATCTGGGAAATACACCCTGCGCGTAGCCTATACCGGACGTTTCCGATCAAAGATGAAACTCGAAGCCAACGGCATCCTGATTCACGACTTTATCAGAATGGGCACACAGCCTATCTTTGAGTTTCAGTTACCAAAAGAGGTTACAAAGACCGGCAAAGTAACCTTCACCTGGAGCTGCGCGCAAAACGACAAAGGCGAAGGAGAGCGAGGTTCGCAGGTGGCGGAGGTGTGGCTGATTCGCTCCAATGAAACAGAGAAACGGTGAAAAGGAGTGGGAGAAGGGGCGAGTGGGAGAAGGGGAGAGCGGCTCCGATTATACTTTGAGTTCCTTTGTGTGACCCTTTGTGGTTAGATTAAAAATTTCACCACATTAGACACATAGAACACATTAGATTCTATTGTGAACTATGTGCCTAATGTGGTTAATTCAAATACCTAAAATACCATGAAACAACTATTTCTATCTATTTCCTTATTTCTATTTATTTCCTTTTCGGGGCGGGGTGAAAACACAATCATACCGCAAAAAATCATCCCCGGACAATTCCTAAAATCCTGGTTGCTGCTGGGACCTATCCCGCTTCAGACCCAACCCGAGCCCGCAAAATCGTGG
>JAVHPO010000094.1:0-1054 GCA_036170635.1 Prolixibacteraceae bacterium
TCAGAAAATTGGCATTAATGTGAAAATTGTTGTCTTTCAAGGCTTCCCTGATGATATGGTTCAGGAAAAAGAAAGGAGAAACAACGGTTACCTGACCTGAATCGTAGGTATTGTGTTTTTCGGTAAGTACAGATAAATCAATGGTAGAAAGGAAAAGAGCCGGATAACCTCCAATCATCAGATTGATGAATCTGCCTGCAGTTTTGTTGAACAGGTAACTCATCACTTCAACATCGTAAGTTTCATTGGTTGCCCGTAAACCCTTCCCGGGAACATTTTCGTAAACGGTTCGCTTGACGATTATGCCCTTGTCCGTAAAAAAGCCGTGGTTCATGATCGGGAAACAGCAAAACTGATGTTCGTCTGGATTGTAATTGTTGCTCATTTTCCAATCAACTTCTTCGGAAAACACCGGAATATCAAGGATATCGCGTTCCTGCTCGAGTTCACCCAGCACGCCGACCTGATCAATCAGAGAGGCTTCATAATCTGTGTCTGAAGTGTTGGTAATCGTCAGTGTACCAGCCATCAGCAATACTCCGCCAAACCGGATTTCAAAGCCCGGAAATTGTTGTGCTGTCCTTCCGGCCCCTGAGCTTGTAGAAGGGGTCGAAGGGCGGAACCTGGCAAACCGTTCAGGATACCCAAAGATCTGTTTGGTATATTCATTGATCGGAAACGACATTCCCAAACCGTAGCTACCTGGTATTTTATCAAAAGCACAAGCCGGACTTTTCCAGGTCAGTTGCATGGAAAAGTCAACAGGGACAGGGATTATATTGCCCAAAAGAGATAGGGTTAGCATAAACAGCCTCCCCAAAAGCCCCACCCCAACCCTCCCCGAAGGGAAGGAAGTTGAACGGCAAGCCTCACCCCAGCCCTCTCCGAAGGAGAGGGAGCAGTAACCGCTTCGATTATAATTTTAGTGTTTCTGTTCATATCATTTTCTCGTTTCTTCGTTTTTAGCTTTCCCCCTTCGGGAGAACGGGAAGGGGGCCCTTATTTATGTGCTTCCAAAATCTTGATATCCAAACTCAGAATATCGTTTTCGCTG
>JAVHPO010000095.1:0-3950 GCA_036170635.1 Prolixibacteraceae bacterium
GAGCAATCGGACCAGGAACCGAACAATTGGCAGAAAACTGAGATCGATAACAATGGGATCAATGCCATCCAACCCACCATTCTTTTTCACAAAGAGAACAAGATTCAAATACTTTGCCGCAGCAAAGAGAAAAAAATTGTGGAGAGTTGGTCGACCGACCAGGGCAAAAGCTGGTCACCCCTTCAATTGACAAATTTGCCGAACAACAATTCAGGAATTGATGCAGTAACCCTTAAAAATGGCACGCATTTACTCATCTGCAATCCAATTGAGAAAGGCAGGAACAAACTTGCCCTTTTTACTTCTCAGGATGGAATGGAGTGGTCCGAACTGATCGTTCTCGAGGACCAACCAAAGGGAGAATTCAGCTACCCGGCTATCATCCAGGGTAAAGACGGAACCATACACCTCACCTACACCTGGAACCGTGTGAAAATCAAATATGTTCATCTGCAATTAAGATAATATTTCCTTTGTGAACCCTTTGTGTAAAACTTTGTGGTTAAGTTATTAAATTTCACCGCGAAGGACCCAAAGGTTATCACAAAGGACACGACGGGGAAATTGTATATCTTTGTTCAACCACCCATTTTCGACCCACAACATGAAAACAAAAATTATCCGCCGTCAGCACCATCCATTTCATTTAGTCTTCCCACTACTTTTCCTCTCTGTGCTTTATTTGAATGTTCAGGCAAAACCAAAATCCTATGATCTAAAAACTTGGCCAGCCCAGAAATCTCCTATGGAAATTGGATCCCGTATCGCGGACAAATTTCTGAAAACAAGCCACTCCCGTTACGGAAATACACATCCTGCAACACTTCCCACGCAAATTACCTATCCTGATGTCTGTGCCTGGCTGGGAGGCATGTGGTTCGCTGAGATAACCGGTAATCAGCCACTCTTTAACAGATTTGAAGCTCGTTTTGCCCCACTTTTTGATGCAGAAAAGAACCTCCAGCCAAAGCCCAACCATGTCGACAATTGTGTGTTCGGATCCGTTCCCCTGGAGCTGTACCTGCAAACAAAACAGCAGAAATATCTGGATTTGGGTCTGCTCTATGCCGATTCCCAATGGAAACTTCCCGATAATGCCAAACCTGAACAAAAATTATGGGCCGATCAGGGTTATTCCTGGCAAACCCGTATCTGGATCGACGACATGTTCATGATCACTGCCTTACAGGCACAGGCCTTCCGGGCTACCGGCGACACCAAATACATCGAACGGGCAGCCAAAGAGATGGTACTCTACCTCGACAAAATACAATTGGAGAATGGGCTATTTTACCATTCACCCGAGGCTCATTTCAGTTGGGGCCGGGGCAATGGATGGATGGCTGCAGGGATGGCCGAGATCCTCCGCTCACTGCCCAAAGATCATCCTGAAAGAGCCAGAATCATGGCCGGCTACCACAAGATGATGGTTGCCTTGTTGAAATATCAGGAACCTGATGGAATGTGGCGTCAAATTATTGATGACCCTGCCGCCTGGAAAGAGACATCCGGAACTGCCATGTTTACTTATGCCATGATCACAGGTGTGAAACAGGGGTGGCTCGACAAAAAGAGCTATGGTACAGCTGCCCGCAAGGGTTGGCTGGCGCTGACCGGATACATCAATGCTGATGATGAACTGACTGAAGTTTGCGAAGGGACCAACATCAAAAACGACCACGACTATTACCTACAGCGGAAACGTATTGTAGGAGACCTGCACGGACAGGCCCCGCTGCTTTGGTGCGCTACAGCGCTTCTAAGATAAGCTGTGGCCTTTCAATTATTACACAGAGTTACATGGAGGAGCACAACTTGTCCCGACGTGTCGGGAGAGTTTCACAGAGATAAAATAAACTTCTTCCACCTCTGTGGTTCTCAGTGCTCCTCCGTGTAACTCTGTGTAAAATATAATTCGCAGAATCTTTGCAATCGATTGCGCTACTTGATATATTTGTACATCGAAAAAATTAAACACATCACCTGATGAAGAAAATTATTGTCCTCCTCCTGTTGGTATTTGTTGTTTCTGCAGGTTTTGCCAAAACAGAGAATACCAATAAACTTTTTGTCGCCAGAAACATCAAAAAAAACATGAAAAATGTGACCGCCTGGCAACTGAAAAATCCAAAACACGAACTGACAGACTGGACCAACGGCGCATTTTATGCGGGAGTTTCAGCGGCTTGGGAAACAACTAAGTCCAAAGCTATCTATCAGGCCTTGATTGATATGGGAGAAAAGAATGGATGGAAACCGGGCAAACGCTGGTACCATGCCGACGATATCGCTATTTGCCAAACCTATGTCGATGTTTACAAAGTGGAGAAAAAGCAGGAGATGATCCAGGCCTTTATCGATACCCTTGCTATCTTCATGAAAAAACCATACCCCACAAAGGGAAACGAGACCATCAAATGGTGGTGGTGCGATGCTCTCTTTATGGGCCCCCCCGCCATGGTTAAACTGGGCGTAGCAACCGGAAACAATAGTTATCTGGCATACAGCGACCAATTGTTTAAGGAGTGCTACAATCTTTTGTACGACAAGGAGGAGCACCTCTTTGCCCGTGACCTGAAATATGTGATAAAAAATGACGACAAAGACATCCGTGAAGCCAACGGAAAAAAAATATTCTGGTCAAGGGGAAATGGATGGGTAATGGGTGGTATTGTCAGGATCTTATCTGAACTTCCTGCAGATTATTCAGGCAGGGATTTTTACATCGGCCTGTTTAAAGAGATGGCTGCCAGGCTGAAAGAACTTCAGCAAGCCGATGGCCTTTGGCGTGCAAGCCTGCTCGATCCTGAATCATATCCTGGGGGCGAAGTAAGCGGATCAGGCTTTGATTGCTATGCCATGGCATGGGGTATTAACAATGGAATTCTTGACAAGGCAACCTACCTTCCTGTGGTCAAGAAAGCCTGGATCGGCCTGAACAAATGTGTCCAAAAAGATGGTCATGTAGGTTGGGTTCAGCCGATTGGCGCCGATCCGAAGAAAAATTTCAATGCCGACAGTTGGGAAGTTTATGGTTCAGGCGCCTTCCTGCTTGCCGGAAGTGAAGTCATCAAACTGAAGCGATAAATGGAAGAATTAGCAGTTGGAACCCGTGTAGAACATCCCCGGTACGGTGAAGGGATTGTCAGCAAAAATAAAATCACCTCCTACGAGATATTTTTCGAACACGGAGGTAAAATTGAAATCACCAAAAGAAACGAAGATCTTGAAGTAAAAGAGACTCCCGCAGAAAAGCCGAAAAATTCGCTCACCCTTGCCGAAGTGGAGAAAACGATCCGTTTCGTTTTGGAAGAGCAAAATGTCCTTCAGGAAATCGTACCACTTGGTGATAAATGGCTGGGTGGGAATATGCTCCTCCAACCGGCCAACCTTTCGCTGAAGCCCAAAGAAATTCCCATAGAGAGCTTCTTTCACAAAATCGTTATGCTCAGGGACCGGCTTCGGGTACTCGAACAAAACATCAACAGTCATCCGGGTTTGTCTGACGAGGAGAAGGTAAACATGCAGCAATACATCACCCGAATCTACGGCTCCCTCACCTCTTTCAATCTGCTCTTTGCAGAGAACAAGCACTATTTTGTTGGAGCCAAATCCTGAGCTATCATGAATTCAAGAGAACGCGTATTAAAAGCTTTCAAACGCCTGCCCGGATTGCCCGACAGGGTTCCGATCCAGTTTGACCTTTGCAGACAATTGTGCGACCATTTCGGTAAAGAGATGGGTATCCCTGTCAGTTACACAGAAAATCCGTACGAAGATGTCACCTACCGGATCAGTGCAAATGAACTTCGCGTGGCCATGGGTAGTGACGTAGTTATCACCGGGGTATCGGTATCTGACCAGTACCGGATAGTAAAAAACCCGGATGGGACCTGGCTTAATGAATACGGGATGCTGATGCGTCAAGGGGATATATATGTGGAAGTTGT
>JAVHPO010000095.1:4050-21969 GCA_036170635.1 Prolixibacteraceae bacterium
GCAAAACCGGATATTATTCCCATCCTTCATTGCGATGGTGCGGTGGCTGAACTGCTGGACGACATCCGGGAAATCGGATTCGAAGTATTCAATCCGGTGCAGCCCGGCGTTCCCGGACATCAGCCAAAGGAGATGAAAGAGCGGTTTGGCGATCAATTCAGTTTCTGGGGTGCCATCGACCAACAGGATCTGCTACCAAAAGGAACCAACGAAGAGTTGGAAGGCGATATAATTGAAAAAATCGGCATCCTGGGCAAAGACGGAGGTTACATGATTGCTCCTGCCCATATTCTCCAAAATGACGTGTCCCCCGAACGGGTCTTGCAATTTATTGAAATGTGTAAAAAACATGGGAAATATTCCAACTGACTCCAGCACTATATTGATTAGCTATGCTGATATGCACAACTTGATGCATATAATTGTTTTTCATAGAAATAGCGCCCATTTTTAGATTTCAAATTATTAATTAAATTTGAGTGATCAAACCAGTCTAATTGCCGTTGATTAGCTTTAAGAAAATGATATGACGCAGAAAACTACTTCCACAGAAACAGGCACCTCACTATTTATTCAAACCAATTCAGCCGCTATACGCCTCTGGCACTGGCTAACTTTTCTCGTGGTTACCTCTATCATCATAACGGTATTAATGGCTTCCACTGCCCTGAACCCAAGGGAAAACATCCCTGTAGTTCAAAACATCCTGAAAGAAAAGGGGGTTGTTGTCAGCAATGACCAGACTTTTGCTGTTACTCACATGTACGACGACAAAATGTGGGAACTTCACAAATTATTGGGATATGCATTGGCTTTCCTGTTTCTTTCCAGAATTGCAGTTGAGTTAACACAACCGAAAGAGGAGCGAATCAGTTTTCGCCTGAAAAATGCGCGTATGGCACTCCAACAAGCCGATGCAGACAAAAAAGAGTGGAAACACTACCTGATCGTGAAAGCAAGCTATTCGCTATTTTATCTGCTGCTGTTCAGCATGGTGATCACCGGGCTAATTATCGCTTTTGGTAAGGATTTGGGATTGGCCGGACCCACCAGACATACGATCAAAGAGGTACATGGCTTTATCCAATATCTGATTTATGCCTTTTTATTTTTTCATTTGGTTGGTGTTATCCGCGCCGAACTGAGAAATGCCAAAGGAATCGTCTCTGGTATGATTAATGGAGGGGAATAAAACAATCGATCAGAAAAGATATATACCTAATCGTAAAGATATTTTTTATCCAAAAAGTTGATCATTTTTTTGTCAAGTGTCCAAAGTAATGAGTTAGTTTTGATTGTTGCGTAAATCAGGCAAGCATCAATCAAACCATTATTGTCTGTTTATATCCCTGATTTCTTGTGCTGTATGCTTAAATTGCAAAGGATTTTTATTTATTGCTTCGCCCATAGCTTTCAACTTTTGAAGTGAGACATAATTATTCAGGGCAATGATCATAGCATCAGTGATATTTTTAGCATTTGACAGAAGTTGGGTCTCTCTGACAAGTTCATCAGGAATTATAGCTGTAACTTTCATACGAATATAATTTTCTTAGGCGTTCTTATAAACACAAACATACGATAGCTCATCGTATATTCAAAAAATATTACTTGCTATTGATTCACAAAAAAATACCTGATCCGGCAGGCAGTCCCCATGCTTTGCGGATTCTTTTCAGCCAAAATCCTCATTTTCAGCTGATGCTTTGCAGATTTTAAATTGTATCCCAGCGTATAAAACCATGGCAGGTGTAGCTGGGCGCTCCAGGCGGTAAACAGGTCCTGTTTTTGCCAGGGTCTTTTGTCGATCCGGTATTCGACGATGCCTGCATCCAGCCCCGCGGCAACTGCAATCCCAACAGCATTTCCTTCGAAACTATAATTCAGTATCCCACCTGGAGTTTCGGCTACCAGCATCGGGACATTGGTAAAATCAGGCCGCGTTCCGGTCTTGTCGGATGGAATCCAGTTGGTCTCGACCCTCCAACCTTTGACAGGTTTAACCTCAAAGGCAGGCACCATCTTCCCTTTGTCGTAGCATCCTTCGGCCAACTTACCAGGAAGATTGTAGGCAACCACTTTGTCGTCTTCGGCAACGAATCCACTCCAACAGAAATCCAGAAACGACTTCATCGACTGGTAATAAATATGTTGACCAAAGGGCGACGGATGCAGGTTCTTGAAATCCTTTTCCCAGCTGAACTCGCCATTGTCAATCCGGTCGGTTACCTCTTTGGCCAGGTTGATGGATGGGATTCCATAGTGGGCAGCCACCTTCTCATGGTTCTCAATCTCCTCGGGAACGATCCCTTTGCGGTAATCTGCCATCTTTTCGGGATCCACAAAATGCATCACCACCACCTCCATGGCAGGATTCGATTCCCGGGCATGTCTTACAATCCCTTCCATTCCAAGCACCTGCGTCTCCGTAGAAAATCCATTGACCCGGTCATTGACGGCTGCCTCAACAAACAACAGATCGACTTTCCCTTTCACCAGCACATCCCTTTCGAACCTGAAAGCCCCGGACGTACTGCCCATGGATGGAATACCGGCAGCGATAAAATCAAATTGTGTATTTGGAAAACGCTTTTGCAAATAGTCGCATATACTGTCCTTCCATCCTCCATTGAAGGTTATCGACCCACCCAGAAAGGCCACCCTCCCATGCTTTTCTCTTTCAAAAACGATCTGGGCGTTGTGAAGTTTATTGCGGTAACTATGAAAATTACGGCTATCCAGTGGTGGCTGAACCTGTGGATAGCTGTTCAGGATAAAATCAACTCCCGCTTTCAGGTTGTCAATCGGAAAATGATGTCCCTGCAGGGATTGCTTTCCCAATGTATTGGCGTAAACTGTAACCGGACCTCCCAGTCGAATGTAACGGTTCACAAGAACAAAACTATTCTCCTCATTGGGAACGATGCTGTCGTTTAATCCAATAGAATGTAAAACAGGCACTTTGGCTATTGCCATCTTATCCAGGTTATCAGTCGGATTATTTGTGTAAGCCAGCGCCTCAGTCTCATTTTTGAAATTGTAGGCAACCAGCAACTGCTTCCATGATTCAGCATCTCCTTTCGAACTCAATTTTCCTCCCGGCCAGCTCTTAAAATCGCAAACCGGCGCTTCGGCATACAGGCAGCTCACATGTTCCGGATATTTCTTGGCATAATTGTACACATACAATCCACCACGGCTTACCCCTTCCAATGCCGCCTTTTTGTTCAATCCATATTGAGTGGTGAGATAGTTGTAAAAGCTGTTCCACACCTCCACACATTTTGGCGAACCAAAAAGATAATCGGTGTTGATATAGACCACATGAAATCCTTTCCTTATCAGGATACTGTCCATTTCATAATGCCAATCGGGGAATCGTGCCCGCCAGATCCAGGGTTTACCCGGCGCTGCCTTGTCCGGAACGATCAGTCGGCAATCGCGACGATCAAGCTGAAAATCATATCGTGCAAAGCCGTGCCATTCTGACTTTTTCCCCGGATATTGCGCACTCGCTACCGTGATAGCTCTCCCGGTTAGCTTTTGAGCAATGGTTTGGGCCATGATTCCGGCGCCTTCGGCATTGGGATGAATCTGATCCGGAAAGAGGGAAGCCATTCCCGATAGGGCAGAATAGAGGTCAATTACCTCCAGATACTCCTCCTTTGCCAGTTTTTCAATCGCAGGAATGACGCCATGAACGATGATGGAATCATTAATCCCCCAGCGACTGGCGTAAGCAGGTACCGGTTTGCACAAATATATTTTGGGATGGGATGCGAGGCTTTTCAACTCCTTTACCATGTAGCGGCTATCGGTTAGAAACTCGTTGGCATATTTCCAGTTTTGCGGTTTGGTGTCGTTGGTACCCAGCTTGATAATCACCACATCCGGAAGAAATGCCTTTGCCTCCACCCAGGCATCCTCTTTCCAGTAAGGAAAATCGCCTTTTTTTAGCATGGTTCTCCCGCCAACTCCGAAATTACGGACGATCCATTTATCGCCCAACATCCTTCCAAGCTGCGCAGGATAGGAATCACGCGGACGATCAGAAATTCCCGACCCAAAGGTGATACTGTTGCCAATACAGGCGACTTTGACAGGAGAGTTATAGTTGGTGGGGTGGATGGGTTGAGAGAAGCCGGCAATATTTAAGAATCCAAATATAAAAAGAACTAAAAAATGTTTCATGGTCAGATAAGTTTACTCAGCATAAAGGTTGTTTTTCCAATCGTTGACAAATTAGAAAATATTAGGGAAATTCATCATTCCCAGCAGTTGACTTTGTACTAATTGTGATAAAAAATCTGGAAATATTTGTTTCGTACGGCATTTATCCGTACATTTACAAAAAACAAAAGCAATGGATTCAATAACTGAACAGGAAGGAAAAGCCCGGTTTGATACAAGACTTTCCAAGGAAAAAAAAATAATGATTGAAAAAGCCGCACTATTGGGTGGTTACAAAAACCTTTCCGATTTTGTAGTAACAACGGTTTGCGAGAAGGCTCTGGCGATCATTCAAAAATCTGAAGCAATTCTCTCATCCCAAAGGGACAATGAAGTTTTCTTCAATGCACTGGTAAATCCTCCGGAGCCAAATAAAGCTTTGCGATCCGCAGTCAGTCAATACAAAAAACAGGGCGCTGAATAATGGCAACCACTGTAATCCTCTCCCACGATCACCGGACACTGACATCAGGTTTCAATTGCGGGAAATTTTTACTTGACACCTACATAAAGACACAGGCAAGTCAGGATGTTAAAAGAAAGCTTTCTGCGTGTTTCGTGTCAGTCGACCATGTCAGCGGGTTAATTCAAGGATATTATACCCTTTCAAACAACAGCATTCCTCTGGGATTAATCCCGGAAAATTACAGAAGAAAATTACCCAATTCATACAATCCGATACCCGCTACACTTCTTGGAAGATTAGCTATTGATATAAGATTCAAAGGTTTAGGTTTAGGCAAGATGCTATTGATAGATGCGTTAAGCAGAAGCCATGAAATTTCAAAATCTGTTGGTTCCTTTGCAGTGGTGGTTGACCCTTTGGATGAAGAAGCCGGTGGATTTTATGCCAAATATGGTTTTATCCTGCTTCCTGATAGTCACAAAATGTTTTTACCCATACAAACCGTTGGAAAGCTTTTTGATGAGAAGAAGTGATTAGATTTTCGGAACTGCAATTTTCTATACCTTTACTACAAAATAAATAGATAAGACATGTTGGTATCAAATGAAATAATAAAATTTCTGACAGATAATAAAACCTATCTCAGGAATCATTTTCATTGTTCCGAGATTGGACTGTTCGGTTCATTCGCCAGAAACGAACAAACTGACGAAAGTGACATTGATATTTTGGTTGTCTTTGAACCTGATACGCCGAACCTTTACGATCTTGAACTGGAATTAAAAGAATACCTTAAAACGAATTTCAAGAGAGACATTGATATTTGCGCAAAAAATTGGATTAAACCTATTTTCAAACCTTTAGTGTTAGAAGAGGCAATATATGCTTAATAAAGACTATTATATATTGCTCTCAATGCATGAAACCATTGAGAAGATTATTCGATATACCACCGATTATCAAACGGCTGAAGAACTTTATCAAAACGATAGGGATTTTGATGCAGCGATGATGAACTTCATTGTTATTGGTGAAGAAGTCGGCAAATTGACCGATGATTTAAAGACAAAAAACGCACATATTAACTGGGAAAAGATATATTCCTTGCGCAATATCATAGCTCATCATTATTTTGGGATTAATGTTGATATTGTATGGCAAATTATCCGCATTGACTTACCAAAACTTAAAGGTGACCTCAATGTTCTTCTAAATAAATTAGAGTAAGAAAGCTTTTTGAGGAGAAATAGGGATCATACAATCAATGCCATGGATTTTAAGGAGTTACTTGAAAAGTATCAGGAATTACTAATTGAAAACAATAAACTAAGAAAAGAATTAAAAATCTTAAATACCCAAATTGGAGTTGAAAAAACTGAAAACATCAATGATAATACTCTGGTAATAAAGACAGAAGACAAAATATTTGAGAGACCATTATCATCCAATTTATTTAATTCCTCCCTAACCACAAATAAGAAGTCAGACACAACGGAAAAGATCAAACTGTTCATGTCGCTTTTCCGTGGTAGGGATGATGTTTTTGCCAAAAGATGGGAAAACAAAAAGAAAGAAACGTCAGGATATTCGCCTGCTTGTGCCAACGAGTGGCAATCCGGTGTTTGCCAAAAGCCCAAAACCTCATGTTCTGATTGCAAACACAAAGATTATCTACTATTGAATGAGGAGGTTATTGATGATCATTTGCGTGGCAGGAACAATCTTATTGTCGGGATATTTCCTATGCTAATGAATGAAACCTGCTACTTTTTAGCAATTGATTTTGATGATGTAGGGTGGCAGAAAGACATAAAAACGCTCCGGGAAATTTGTGTCACTTATGACATTCCTATTTCAGTAGAGCGTTCGCGTTCAGGAAATGGGGCACATGCCTGGTTCTTCTTTGAGCAACCAATATCCGCTTATCTGGCAAGAAAATTTGGAAGTGCTATGCTTACTTCAGCTATGAGTAGGAAACATGATATTACTTTCAAATCCTATGACAGACTTTTCCCCAATCAGGATACTATGCCGAAAGGCGGTTTTGGCAATTTAATTGCCCTTCCCTTACAAAAGGTTGCAAGGTTGAATGATAACAGTATTTTTATCGATGATCATTTTCAGCCATATGATGACCAGTGGGCGTTTTTAGCTTCAA
Source organism: Prolixibacteraceae bacterium (assembly GCA_036170635.1). Lineage (GTDB taxonomy): Bacteria > Bacteroidota > Bacteroidia > Bacteroidales > Prolixibacteraceae > CAINVV01. The sequence goes on from JAVHPO010000095.1 coordinate 10,845, forward strand.
TCAGAAGGCTATCTGAAAATGACCTTGAGATGCTGATTTCAAAAGTATTCCACGGGAATGAACTTGGTCCCTTGAAAAAGGACGATGAAGAGGATGGAAAACCTTGGGAAGCAGAAAAGACCAGATTACGAAAGGATGATTTTCCTAAGAAATTGGAAGTGATAAAGTCCAATATGATATTTATACCCAAAGAAGGTTTCTCACAAAGGGCACTAAATCAAATAAAACGCCTGGCGGCTTTCAAAAATCCCGAATTTTATAAAGCTCAAGCCATGCGTATGTCAACTTTTAACAAACCAAGGATTATTTCATGTGCTGATGAGACCAACGAATATCTGTGCTTGCCAAGAGGATGCGAAGAAGACTTAAATGCAATATTTGAAGAATTAAAGTTAGAAGTTTGCTGGACAGATCAGACCAATAGTGGGAGGAAGATTGACGTTGAATTTAATGGAATCCTTAGAGATGAACAACCTCTTGCCGTTGAGAAATTATTGGAGCATAACAACGGAATACTTTGTGGTACAACCGCCTTTGGCAAAACGATAGCCGCAATTAAATTGATTGCTTCAAGGAAAGTGAATACATTGATCCTGGTCAATAAAATAAGTTTGGTGGCACAGTGGAAAGATAGAATTTCTGAATTCCTGATAATAAATGAACCCTTGCCTGCTGAAGAGATTCTTGAAGGCAAAAATGTAAAGAAAAACAGAGGTATCATTGGGCAAATGGGAGGTGGGAAACAGACATTAAATGGTATTGTTGATATTGCTGTAATGCAATCCTTAAGCAGGGAGGGTGAAGTGAAAGAATGCGTCAAAGATTATGGTATGGTAATCGTTGACGAGTGCCATCATGTTTCGGCTTTCAGTTTTGAAATGATCCTTAAAAGTGTGAACGCAAAGTATGTATATGGATTAACAGCAACACCTTCCAGAAAAGACGGACATCATCCGATAATAATTATGCAGTGTGGCCCTATCAGATACCGGGATGATGCAAAAAAGCAAGCCGAGAAAAGACCTTTTGACCATTTTATCATTCCTAGGTTCACCTCTTTCAAAGTCCCTGTCTGGTGGGATAAAGAAGAAAAAGATTTGTCCATCGCTGAATTATATACTGAGATTGTATCGAGTGAAATTAGAAATCAGCATATCATTGATGATGTAATTCAATGTTACGAAAATGGAAGAAACAGCATCATTTTGACGGAACGGACGGCTCATGTTGATCTTCTTGCAAAAGAACTCAGCAAACGAATTCCGGATGTGATTTCGATCATGGGTACTATGGGTTCAAGAGAAACCAGGGAAACATTGGGTCGAATAACAAATGCCCCAAAGGACAAACCACTTACACTCGTTTCAACCGGCAGGTATATTGGGGAGGGCTTTGACGAGCCCCGGCTTGACACATTGTTTTTAGCCATGCCAATTTCGTGGAAAGGTACCTTACAGCAATATGCAGGAAGGCTTCACCGGCTTTTTGCAGGAAAAAAAGAAGTGTTGATTTACGATTATGCGGATATTCATGTCCGGATGTTTGAGAAGATGTATAACAAACGGCTCTCCGGATATGCATCTATTGGCTACAAAGCTAAAGGAGATGGTTTTGCGTCAGAAAGTGTTGATATTATATTTGACAATAGCAATTTCTTGCCAGTGTATTCCAATGACATTATGAATGCATCCAGGGAAATTTTAATAGTAAGTCCGTTTGCTACAAAAAAACGGACTTTTCAGATGGCAAAAAATCTAAAGATTGCGTATGCCAATAACGTGAATGTTATCATCGTGACAAGACCTGCCGAGGAGTACAAAGAGAAGGATTTAAATACCTGGCAAGAAGCCATTGACGAATTAAAGAGTTCCGGGGCAACGCTGGTCCTAAAATCTAACATACACCAAAAATTTGCCATTATTGACCAAAAGATAGTTTGGTATGGAAGTATTAACCTGTTGAGCTATGGCAGTGCAGAAGAAAGCATGATGCGGATTATAAGTCCTTGCATTGCTTGTGAACTGATAGAGAGCATTAAAAAATATGAAAATGAGTGAGTAGCAATTTTAAAATCAAATATGTTTTTAATCTCTTCTATAAATTCTTTTACCTGCCATAGCAATATCCCTTCTCTCGTAACATTCTTGAATAGTGGAGAATATACCAACATGCTCTTCCAATAATCTTTTGGATAAATGATGGTTGAAATTATTTGACCTGATTCCAATTCAATATCATATAAGTCATCTCTAAACTTATCCTCAATCTCATTGGTAACCTGGTCATCATCCACCAGAATCAAGATATCCCAATCCGAATCAGGTCTAAAATCACCCCTTGCACGTGATCCGAAAAGATAAGCCATCGCTTTGGGATCTTTTTCGTGAATGGATTTTCTAATTTTGTATTGTATCTGGTCGTTTCCCATTCCTATATGATTATCAATCAAAAGTACAAATTTCTATCTGCGATTCCATCTCAATATTCTGATGAACAAAAAAATTGATATCCCTCAACCCCTGTCCTACCCAAAGTCGTAGCCGTTCAATCCAGCCGTCCAGGCGCTCCCGGTCTTTGATGGAATCGTTGGCCCCAACATAGCGGATAAAAACTGAAGGGGTAGTCAGCCGCATGTGCAGCAAGTCGCGCCGCCCGGCTGTATCCACCAGGATATTGGTGATATGATGCTTCTCGAATAACAGGTACACTTCTGCTGAAACTTTTGCATTGTTAAACCATTCGGTGTTACGTAATTCGACAGCCAGCGAAATTGCCTTTGGGAAGTTCCCAATGAAATGGGTCAGACGGTCGCAATTTTTATATCCAAAATTATCGTTCAACTGAAGGAATACCATCCCCAGCTTTTCTTCAAAATTAATGATGCTGTCGCAATATTCATCGACCAACAACTGCACATCGTTCAACCGCCTCAAGTGACTGATGCTTTGTGTGATCTTGGGAAAGAACCTGAACTCCGCAGGTGTTTTTTCGCGCCAGGTAATCACCTGCTCCCGTTTAGGCATATTGTAAAATGTGGCATTCAGCTCGATAGAATTAAACTGTCGGGAATAATAGGTCAATTCATCTTTGGTGCCACGGGAAAAGAAATTTTTTAAATCCTGCTTGTTCCATTTGGCACACCAACATAAACTTTGAGTGGCTTCTCTGCGTTGTTTCCACGAAGTACCCTTTCAGTATCAGGATGATCTGCCGGGAGCGTGTAATCAATATATTCTGGTTGATCGAGGCGTCCAAATTTCATGTTTTAAGTATTAGAATGAGGATTCATCGTTGAGACCTTTGTGTTTTCCTTAGGGTCCTTCGTGGTCAAATTTTAAATAATCACTACCAAGGTCACAAAAGTGCAACACTAAATGGAAACATAAAGGTTATAAAAACCAGGGATATACTGCATTTTCTACAGGTGAAACACTATTGCTGATCAGATATTTCCTTTCAATTCCGATTTCACCTGCCAAATTTCGAAGTCTCTTGTAATCAGCCTCCAATCCTTTTTGCTTAACTTCAAAAGCAATCTCTTTGTTCAGGATAAAATCTATTTCTGACTTGTTCCGCTTGTTGTAAAAACTGAGTTCTCCATAATTGGCCAATTGATTGGCTACTGCCGTTTCGAGAAGCTGTCCGTCGGTTACTTTGGCCACCAAATTGAGTATCCCGGTATCCGAAAAATAGACTTTTTTTCCGCCGGCGACTCCCCTGTCTATACTTTTTGAATATTTCGATACCATCCGCAGGAAAAATATACCCTCCAGAAATTCAAGGTAATTGTAAATTTTAACCCGATTGACGGATAGTTCGGAAGCCAGTTTCGTGATATCAATCAGATTACCGTTTCGTACTGCCAACAGCAATATCAGGTCACGCAATTCCCTGACCTGCTTTAATTCCGTAAATACTTTGATGTCTTTTTCGAAGAAGGAGGCAAAAATATTTCTTAGGATTTGCTTTTTTGTCTCTCGGTCAGATGTTATAGCTACTTCCGGGAAGCCTCCAAACTCAAGGTACTCATCGTAAAGTTCCTTTGTCTGCAAAACATTGACTTTCGACTTTGGTTGAATTGCCTCCTCCAAATTTGTTGCCAGTTGATTTTCAGTCAGTCGCCCATTGAAGTACATGAATTCCCGGTAGGTCAGCACCGGCAGTACGTACAGAAATTTTCTTCCGCTCAGCGATTCGGGAAACAGATTGCGCAGGTAATAATTGGAGGATCCCGTCACAATGAATTTAACACCAAAATAATCGATCAGGTATTTGATAATTCGGGTGATCTCCGGCATATTCTGAATCTCATCGATGCAAACCAAAAGACGTTCACTCTTCTTTACGTCCGACAACCTAACCAGATCATTGTAGATCACATTGTAGTCATGATTCTCGAACACGAGTTGATCCAATGGATTGTCAAGATCAAACCACAACCGCTTACCCTCGAAATCATTGAAGAGCTGACGCATCAGGGTTGATTTGCCAACCTGCCTCATGCCTGTGATGACGATGGCATTTTTGTGATACAACTGAGGCAGTATCTCATAAAACAACATCCGCTTTAGCATATATGTAATACATTTTTTACAAATATACGCATATTTGTAATTTTATATTTACATATTTGTACATATTTATAAAAATATTTTTACGAATCCACGCATCAAACACCTCTCTTCTTGTATTCGGCAGGCGACATACCCATCACTTTTCGAAATACCCTTGAAAAATAGAACTGGTCGTCAAAACCCATTTCACGGGCAACATCGGCAATCATCAAGCCCGAATTATCAAGTAACCTGCATGCTCTCTGCACCTTCAGCTGTATGAAATAGTCGATTGGAGAATGTCCGGTCTGAGTCAGAAAAAGACGAGAAAAATGAGATGCCGACACTCCGGTTTCAGCAGCGATTTCACCCAGTTTTAACTTCCTGGTAAGATGTTCCAGCATAAAATTGATGCTTTGGGTAACAGGATCATTTCCACCCGACTCCCTGACCATCCGGAATTGACTTAAATGGGTAAATGATGCCAGCAAATGGGGCAAACTCAAATTGACATACTCCAACGCTTCGAGGCTGAAACCCCGGTCGAGGTTACGAAAGATTTCCGAAAAGAGATCGATACGGTCATTGATCCGTGATGCTTTGATTCGTTCGATGGAAAGTGCCTGACACGCAAAGCGGGAAAAGAAAGCTGCCTTTCCCCCGGCAAAATGGATCCAGTAAATCGACCACGGATCCCGCTCGTCGGAATGATAAGCATGAGGCATCCCGGCAGGAATGATAAAATAATGACCGGCGTTCAGGTCATCAAGTGGTTGAAAGTGGTAGTTTTGCTTCAACTAAACTCAAATATTGTGGATAAATCTAGCTTTAACCGTCAATTTATCATCGGAATAACGCTGGTATCAGCGATGGGCGGACTTCTTTTCGGCTACGACTGGGTCGTTATCGGAGGGGCCAAACCATTTTACGAGCGGTTCTTCGACCTGACCAATTCACCTTACCTGCAAGGCTGGGCCATGAGTAGCGCCCTTCTGGGCTGTTTGGTCGGAGCTTTGGCATCGGGCTACCTGACAGATCGTTTCGGTCGCAAAAGACCTCTCATTTTGGCAGCATTCCTCTTTACCATCGCGGCTATTGGCACTGGGGCCTTTAACTCCTTCAATCTCTTCATCCTCTTCCGCCTCCTTGGCGGATTGGGGATCGGGCTGGCATCTGCCGTTTCGCCCATGTACATTGCAGAAATTTCTCCCGCATCAATGCGCGGAAGGTTGGTATCCGTTAACCAGTTAACCATAGTTATCGGTATACTTGCCGCACAGATAGTCAATTACCTGATCGCTGAAAAAGTTCCTGAAGGAGCATCAGACCAGATGATTCTTCACTCATGGAACGGCCAGACTGGTTGGCGCTGGATGTTCTGGGCCGGTACAGTTCCTGCGATGGCCTTCTTTATTTTGTCCTTTTTCATCCCGGAAAGTCCAAGGTTTCTGGCTAAAACGGGGAAATGGCCGGACGCTGTCAGGATTCTGGAACAAATCGGAGGAGCACAATATGCCTCCGCAGCAAAGACAGAGATCTCCGGCACGCTGCATGGCAACAGTAGCAAAATTGATTGGGAAGCCCTATCATCCAAAAAGATACGGCCACTCCTTGTTTTAGGTGTTGTTTTGGCCATTTTCCAGCAATGGTGTGGCATCAATGTGATCTTTAATTACGCGGAGGAGATATTCTCGTCGGCCGGTTATTCGGTTAACGAAATGCTGTTCAACATTGTTATTACCGGAGCGGTCAATCTCATCTTCTGTCTGATCGCCATGCGGATGGTGGATGGATGGGGTCGCCGAAAGCTGATGCTGTTGGGTTCTCTTGGTTTGGCATTGATTTTCTTTATCCTGGGTACATCCTACTTTTTTGAACTAAAAGGGGTAGCCATTCTAACCCTGGTGTTGCTCTCCATTGCCATCTATTCTATGACGCTTGCACCAATTACCTGGGTCATCCTTTCCGAAATATTTCCAAACAGCATCCGGGGTGCGGCCATGGCTATAGCTACAACATCCTTGTGGATTGCCTGTTTTGTGCTGACCTATACTTTTCCGATTTTAAACAAAATTCTGAATGCCAGCGGAACATTTTGGTTGTATGCAGCCATTTGCCTATCGGGATTTTTCTTTATTCTTAAAAAACTACCTGAAACGAAGGGGTTGAGCCTGGAAGAAATTGAAAAATCAAACATAAACAACTAATTAATCAATCTACCATGGGCAAACATATACTTTTTCGGTACCTCCTCATTTGCCTGCTTTTTGCGGGTTATAGCTTATATGGGCAGCAAAAAATTGATCTTTCCGGATCATGGAAATTTGCTGTTGATCCTTCTGATAGAGGGATAGCAGAGAAATGGTTCGAAAGGATACTGTCGGAAACTGTACTTCTGCCGGGATCCATGTCGACAAACAACAAGGGGGATGATGTTTCCCTGACCACCAAATGGACCGGTCAGATTGTCGATAGCTCCTATTACAAAAATCCCGAATATGCCAAATATCGCCTCCCCGGGAACATCAAAGTTCCCTTCTGGCTGCAATCACTAAAACACTACCAGGGTGCTGCATGGTACCAAAAAGAGGTGAACATACCTACCGACTGGAAAGGACAAAATATTACCCTGGCGCTCGAAAGATGTCATTGGGAAAGCCGGGTGTGGATCGACAGCCGTGAAGCCGGAATGCGCAACTCCCTCGGGACGCCGCACACTTACGATCTCACCGCACAGCTTGCCCCGGGCAAACATACCCTTACCATTTGCATCGACAACCGTACAAAAGAGATCGATCCAGGCATTAATTCCCACAGCATCTCCGACCACACCCAAACCAATTGGAATGGCATGGTTGGTCAACTGTTTCTCGAAACAAAACCCATGATGCATTTCGAAAATATCAAGGTTTTTCCCGATATCCAAAACAGCACAATAACGGCCAAAATATCAGTAATGAACCCTACCGGGAAGGCTGTAAGGGTCACCATTATCATGAATGTCAAAGAAGCCACTGCCACCACCGGAAAGAGTGCCGAATTTGATTTGGTGCCTGGAGATAATCGCCTTACCATGCAGTATCCAATGGGAAGCGATGTCAAACTCTGGAGTGAATTTCATCCTGATTTGTACAAACTTACAGCCATTCTGACTGAACCGGCCTACCGTCAGAGAGATACTTTTGAAACTACTTTCGGAATGAGGGAGATAAAAGCTGTGGGAAGATCGCTTCAGATCAATGGGAAACCGCTCTTTCTGCGCGGAACCCTGGAATGTGCTATCTTCCCAAAGACAGGATATCCACCAACAGCTGTCGCTGAGTGGCTTCGCATTTTTGCCGTCTGCAAGGCCCACGGACTGAACCACCTGCGATTCCACTCATGGTGTCCACCGGAGGCAGCCTTTGAAGCAGCAGACCAGTCAGGGTTTTACCTGCATGTGGAGTGCTCGTCATGGTGCAACCAATCCACCTCCCTTGGAGACGGGAAACCGTTCGACAAATATCTTTATGAAGAGAGCCAGCGAATGGTGGAGGCATATGGTAACCATCCCTCCTTTTGCATGATGGCTTACGGGAACGAACCCGGCGGGAAGAGGCATGCCCAATTCCTTAAAGATTTTGTGACTTTCTGGAAGAATTTGGACAGTCGTCGCATCTATACCTCCGGAGCAGGATGGCCCAACCTTGATGTGAATGACTACCTCAGTACTCCAAGTCCACGTATTCAGGGATGGGGAGAAGGATTGAAAAGTGTCATCAACGGTAAAGCCCCAAGTACCGATTACGATTGGTCTGGCAAAATCCCGATGCTAAAACAGCCTGTAGTGAGCCACGAAATCGGACAATGGTGCGTCTATCCCAACTTTCGGGAGATATCCAAATATACCGGAGTTGTCAGAGCTAAAAATTTCGAGATTTTTCAGGAGACGCTGAAAGAGCATGGCATGATGCAACTGGCCGACAGCTTTCTACTCGCATCAGGAAAGCTTCAGGCTCTCTGCTACAAGGCTGAAATTGAAGCTGCATTGCGGACTCCTGGATTATCAGGATTTCAGTTACTCGACCTGCACGATTTTCCCGGTCAGGGTACTGCACTGGTCGGAGTATTGGATCCTTTCTGGGATGAGAAAGGGTATATTTCACCCAAAGAGTACAGCCAATTCTGCAACTCAACGGTGCCGCTTGTCCGCATGAAAAAATGCATCTTCACAAACGATGAAACATTCGAAGCCAGCATTGAAGTTGCTCATTACGGAGATGTCCCGCTGGTCTCCTGTACTCCGGCGTGGAAGATTACAGATGTCACCGGAAAGGTGGTTCAGTCGGGTAAATTGAGCAAAACCAACATCGCTCTGGGGAACTGCATTCCTTTGGGAAAAGTTTCCCTTCCGCTTTCTTTCCTGACAAAGGCAGTAAAACTTAACCTGGAAGTCACTGTCAGTTCATTCTCTAACAAATGGGATTTCTGGGTTTATCCTGCAAAAAAAGAGGCTATAGCCGACCAAGATAAGATCAAGATTTGCACCACATTGGATCGGTCGGCCCAAGAGTTTCTCGATAAGGGCGGTTCTGTTCTTCTTTCGCTGGAAAAGGGAACTTTAAAACCCGAATATGGCGGAAAAATTGCAATTGGCTTTTCCAGCATCTTTTGGAACACGGCCTGGACCAGAGGACAGGCGCCACACACATTGGGAATCTTGTGTAATCCTAAACATCCGGCTTTGGCTGAATTTCCGACTGAATACTACAGCAACTGGGAATGGTGGGATGCCATGAGCCATTCATCGGCCATCAATCTGACCAACTTCCCGGAATACATCAAACCGATAGTCCGGGTAATTGACGACTGGTTTACCAACCGACCCCTTGCGCTTCTCTTTGAGGCAAAAGTCGGGAAAGGAAAGATCCTCGTTTCAGGAATCGACCTAACAACAGATATGGGAAAACGCCCTGAGGCACTGCAACTTCTATTCAGTTTGCAAAAATACATGACGGGAAAATTGTTTCATCCTTCCTTTGCAATTGAGGTCAGCCTCCTCGAGCATCTAACAACCAATTAAGTGATCCATGACTAAAAATTCTATACAATGAAAAATTTAATTGGGTATCTCCTGTTACAATTCATCTGTTTTCCCATCGCATCAACCTCCTTGACGGCCTTCGGGGCTACCAAGGAACCTGAGAGTATTGGCAGGGAAATTTATACGCCTGTACCAAGACCAGAACCTCGCATCAATGGACCTTTGGTATACGGATGCCGACCAGGACATCCTTTCCTTTACAGGATCCCATGTCAGGGAGAACGTCCCATCAGCTTTGCTGCAAAAGGGCTTCCAAAAGAGCTCAAGCTCGATCAGACGACCGGTATCATCTCAGGTATTACACCTGCAAAAGGTGAATATAAGGTGGTACTTCTTGCCAAAAACTCAAAAGGGAAGAACAAGAGAGGTTTCACAATCCTGGCAGGTGAAAAGCTGGCCCTTACGCCGCCCATGGGTTGGAACCACTGGTATGCGCACTACGACAGGATTACGGATAAAATGATGCGGGAGGCCGCAGATGTGATGATCAGCAGCGGTATGGCCGATGTGGGCTACCAGTATGTCAACATTGACGATTGCTGGATGAATGCCCCAAAAAACAACGATCCCAAAAGGGTAGGTCCGTTAAGGGACGAGAAAGGGAATATGATTCCCAACTCCTATTTCCCGGACATGAAAGGACTGACTACCTACATTCACGATAAGGGATTAAAAGCTGGAATCTACACCTCACCCGGTACACTCACCTGTGGTGGCTTTGCAGGAACTTGGCAGCACGAAGAGCAGGATGCCCGGCAGTTTTCCGCCTGGGGATTCGATTTTTTGAAATACGATTGGTGCTCTTATGGCAAGATAGCAGGTAAAGACAAAAGTCTCGATGCTTACCAAAAACCCTATCGTCAGATGGGAACTATTTTGAAATCTTTGGATCGGGATGTGGTTTTCAACCTTTGTCAGTACGGCATGGGAGATGTCTGGAAATGGGGAGGTGAGATAGGTGGACATTGCTGGCGAACCTCTGGCGATTTGGGCTTTGAATTGGACCGGATCTTTGATGTGGCCCTGAAAAACAGCACGTACCGCACCTACTCCAAACCTGGGGAATGGAACGACCCTGACTATATTCAGATTGGCTGGATAGGAAACGCCAACAAAATGGGAGTGCCGGAACTCTCGCCTATGCCACCGGCCATGCAATACGCCTACATGTCTCTCTGGTGCCTCATGGCAGCCCCGTTAATCTACAGTGGCGACATGTCCAAACTTGATGAATTTACCTTAAATGTACTCTGCAATCCTGAGGTGATTGAAGTAAACCAGGATCCTCTTGGAGAATGCGGTGAGGTAATTCAGCATGATAAAGAAACCTTCCTGATGGTAAAAAAACTGATGGATGGCTCTATCTCCGTTGGATTGTTCAATAGAGGCAATAAAGCGTTAAAAGTTACAGCCGACTGGTCAGAATTGAAATTAAGAGGAAAGAAACTAATTCGTGATCTTTATCCCGAACCGTTTCCTGGCCATCCTG
>JAVHPO010000096.1:0-5109 GCA_036170635.1 Prolixibacteraceae bacterium
CTTCGCACCAAAAGTTGAAAAGCATTGATAAAATTTTAAGTAAACAGCTGGATCGGACCGTCAATCCGAAGAAATAAACGCTCACTCATTCACTACAATACTCAAATGATTTTTCTTACCGGAGGCACTGGCATGCTGGGGGCGCACCTGCTTCTCGATCTGACAAGGAGCGGGGTGAAGGTTCGTGCGCTGAAGCGGAAGAATTCAGATCTTGCAATGGTAGAGAAAATCTTCTCCTGGTATACTGAAAATTCGTCGGAGCTTTTTCGGAAGATTGAATGGATTGAGGGTGATTTGCTATATCCTCTCTCCTTGAAAAATGCAATGGAAGGTGCAGATTATGTGATTCATGCTGCAGCCAAAGTCTCATTTCACACTTCTGACAGAATGGCCATGTTGCACGAAAATGTCGAAGGGACAGCCAATCTTATCGATGTTGCCCTTGAGCTGAAAATCAAACGTTTTTGCCATGTGAGTTCCATTGCCGCGTTGGGCGGCCATGATTCAGGTTTGCCTGTGAACGAGGAGTTCTCCTGGAAAAACGACAGCCGGCGATCGGCCTATTCCGAAAGTAAATTTCAAGCGGAGATGGAGGTCTGGAGAGGCATTGAGGAGGGATTGGAATGCGTTATTGTCAATCCATCGGTGATTTTGGGTCCCGGGAAATGGAACAGTGGATCACCGCGCCTGTTTCAGACAGTGGCGAATGGAATGAAATTTTATACCTCCGGCAGCACCGGGTTTGTGGATGTGAGGGATGTATCGCGTGCAATTGTAGCCCTTCTTCAATCAGAGGACTGGGATAGGATCAAAAATCAACGATATCTGCTTTCAGCCGAAAACCTTACCTACCATGAACTCTTTGATCGGATAGCGGTCGCGCTGAATCAACCCAAAGCGACCATCCGGGCCAACCGGATTCTATTGCAACTTGCCTGGCGGGCATCCAGATTGACATCCTTATTTACAGGCAATGATCCTGCCTTAACCAGGGATACAGCCAGAAGTGCCGGAAAGGAATCACTTTACGATGGGTCAAAGATTTCATCGGTCATTGATTTTGAGTACACCCCAATCGCGGAGACCATTCGGGATATTGGAAAGATCTTTTTGAGTGAACAATGAATAATGGTTTCGGAATCAATTGCCCTACTTATAGCCGGATCATCTAAAAAATTAATAATTGTTCCTTAATAACAAATAATAATTCATATATTTGTTTGCCACAAAAGAACAAAAAGTCATGAATAAGGACCGGTTAAAAGAAATAATGTTCGACCAAAAAGATGTCTTTAATCGTAAAAAGCATCTGATTACGAGGGATATTAAGCTGGAAAAATATTTAGACACCAACCAGATAGTCATCATTTCGGGGATCCGCCGATGTGGAAAATCATCGTTGATGTTTCTCATAAAGGAGGAAATGAGACTTAAAGATCCTGATTACTGTTATTTCAATTTTGATGATGAGCGCATCATGACCGATGTCTCTATCCTGGAAGATATATACAATCTCCATTTGGAAGTTTACGGGAAAGAACCTGTTCTTTTTTTTGATGAAATTCAAAACATCAACAACTGGGAAAGATTCATCAACCGCATGTATGAGCAAGGTATAAAAATATTTGTCACAGGTTCGAATGCAAAGCTGCTTAGTTCGGAAATTTCCAGTAGCCTGACCGGAAGGAACAAACTTATTGAATTGTTCCCATTTTCATTTTCCGAATTCCTGAGGTTTATTGGCACCAACTGTGATCCTAATCATTTAACACCACAATCAAAAGCTCTTTTAATCAAAGATTTTAATCAATATATGGAAGAAGGAGGTTTTCCCCTCGTTGTCAAAGAGAACGACACAGAACTGGTCAATAGCTATTTTCAGGATATCCTGTACCGCGATATCATTTCACGTTACAGGCTGACCCAGGTGAATGAAATTAGGCAAATTGGTTTATACTTCGCTTCAAACATCGGAAAGTTGTTCTCTTATGCAACCCTACTGAATATTTCAGGGGTTAAAAGTCCGAGTTCGATCAAGGATTATCTATATTATTACGAGCAATCATATCTTTTCTTTTACCTGAAAAAGTTTGATTATTCGGTAAAGAAGCAGATAATGAACCCTAAGAAAGTATATACTGTTGATCTCGCTTTTGCCAACCGACTGGGCTTCCATTTCTCGGAAAACAAGGGCCGCTTATTGGAAAATATTGTCTTTTTAGAATTGCTCCGCCGGGGGAAAGAGGCCTTTTATTATTCGGATAAAAACGAATGTGACTTCTTAATCCGGGAGGGGCTGGAAATTGTTGAGGCAATACAGGTGGTTTACCAATTGGAGGCAGGTAATTGTCAACGCGAATATCTGGGTTTGTCAGAAGCCATGTCTAGGTATAATATCAAACGGGGCTTGTTGCTTGTTTATGAAGCAGATAAGTCTCTTATACACGAAAAAGAAGGGGTTGAGGTTATTCCTGTCTGGAAGTGGCTTCTAGCTTAGCTCGATAGTTTGCTACTTCTTTCCTATTACTATTATGTATGCTTTCGCAGGAATAGAAGTCAAAGTGCAAAAAAACACTTGTGTATGTAGCGTTTCGCCCATTCGTTTTCGTATTGACTGCAAAACAAGATTATTTAGCAGAGGAATGAAACGTTTCTTTAATTTAGTGATGATGATGCTCCTGATTCTGACGACATCAACCTGTAAAAAAGAGTCGTCAGAAATATCAGAACCCTTGAATAGCTTTGCGGCCGCGAGCTTTAGCTTTCTGAAGAGTATACAGGCATCCAATGAAGCCAATCAACTGCGCTCTTCAGACTATTCTGCCCCGTTTGAAATTTCAAAAGTTGACAGGAACAAGGAATTGTTGACTATAAGCGTTACTTACCCTGAAGGTTGTGGTGACAGCAAGTTTATGATGATCTGGAATGGATTGGTATTGGAATCATATCCTGAAGTCATCTTTCTATATTTGAGAAGAACATCCATTTGCGGTGTAGCCGGAAACCCCACTACCCGGTCATTGTCAATCAATCTGAGCGCAAGTCTGGGGGATGCCGCATTGGCACAAAGGGTCAAAATCATATTGTGCAATACGTCAAAAAAAGCGAACAGTGAAAATTCCGATATCCCGGTTTCAAGTAATTGAGTAATTTAAGCCTGGATATTTTATCAATTAAAATGCATTTTGGAAAGTCGCAAGGAGGAGAACATTGAATTTATTATTCAGGGATGTGTCAGGAAGAACGAAAAATATCAGGAGCTCCTGTATAAGAAGTTCTTCGGATATGCCTTAAGTGTTGCGCTGATTTACAACCGTCATCGGAGTGATGCACTTGAGGTGGTGAACGATAGTTTTGTGAAAGTATTTTCTAAAATAGGGAAATATGACGCATCAAAACCGTTTCAGCGATGGTTACGCAAAATTGTGATCAACACCTCCATCGATAAATTAAGACGAAATAGCAAGGATCATCAGTTTATTGAAGCGGATAAATATCCGATAGAGGATGAAACACCCACCATCATAAGCCATCTTGCAGCTCAGGATATCATTGAAATTCTTAATAAGTTGCCGCATTTCCACAAAACTGTATTCTGCCTGTACGAAATTGAAGGATACAGTCACGATGAGATTGCTGAACAACTGGGGATTCCATCAAGTTCATCGAGGGTTTATTTAACACGGGCCAAACAACAGTTAAGGGAATTGTTCCTAGTTAATGATTTATAAGAATGAAGAATAAAAATATAACCGAAAGCAAAATCTTTGCGCATATAAAACAATCCCTGGAGAGTTACGAAGAGGCGTATATCCCGGGTTCCTGGGAGGGATTTCTGCAAAATAGGAAGATACGCCAAAGAAAGCTCTTTTTACGAATTGCCTCCGGTATCGCAGCTTGCCTGTTGTTGGGATTTGTAGGAGTTAATTTGGTCCATTTTGAAAAGAAGGCCAATCTGAAGTCAACTGCCGAACAAACGATCAGCAGCATCATGATTACTCCTGAAGTTAAAACAAAATCCACTAAAACAACAGAGCCTTCAATGGTCTCCCTTAAATCCGATTTGAAACAATTAAAGTCACCCGGAACCGAATCTAAAGCAAATTCTATCCCGAAAGAAAACTTAATTGCGAAAGGGGAAAACAAAGCTTCTGAACAGCCTGTAGTTTCCATTCTCGCTGTTGATTCCATAAAAAAGAATTCCACCATTGCCGCCAATGTTGAACTTCAGTCAAATAACAATAAACCCGATACAATAAAAAGCAGTTCAGATACTATCAGAAGCGAAACAACCAAAACCTTCCTGGATACCCCTATTGCGAAAAAGAACCAGAACCTTGCAGATGCGTCAAGACGAAAAGTCCGGTTTGGAATCAACTTCTCACCTGGCGTAAGCACCTCCCAGTCATCCGGGTCATTTAATTACATGGGGGGTATTAGCGCTGATATCTCATTGTTTTCCAATGTTCAGTTATCAACAGGATTACAGGTCGAAAACCAGAGCATTGTGAATAAATTGCCAGGCATTGTTTCAGTTTCAACTGCCCCTCAAAATGAGACAAAAACAAAACTCATCAACCTGGATGTACCCGTAAATATTACCTGGAAATTTGCCTCGGAGAAGTCGCATGCCTATTATGTATCAGCCGGATTGTCTTCCCTGGTTTATCTTCGGCAGGAAAATAGAAATACGTCCTATGCGGATATGCTGGTACCTGTATCAACCGTAGTTGCCGGAGAGAAAATAAATTCATACAGCATTGTGAATCAAGTAACTGTTACTCAAAACACGGTTGCCCCAACACAAATGATTGATTTTGCAGGCAGGATCAATATCATGGTGGGTTTTGAGAAAAAGTTGTCAAACAGATTGTTTATTCATTTTGAGCCATATGCGAAAATTCCATCTTCCGGCCAGGCCGCCGGAAGTTTGAACCATACCACCACAGGTATTAATTTTAAGATTTCTTTCTAGCAGGAATGACGGCTATTTCAATAGTCAACAAATATAGTTCATGCCAAAATAACTTTGATAATTTGTAGCGTTTCCCTGATTTGACATCGTATTGATTAAAAAACAAATTTATAACAAATGAAAAAATATTTCTT
>JAVHPO010000097.1:0-21933 GCA_036170635.1 Prolixibacteraceae bacterium
ATGCAGGTGAAAATTACACAAAAAATGAATCAATTTATATATTTATCTAACATTGGAGGTAAATATTTTATAAATCCAATATTTAGTCAAAATGACGAAAAAGGCAAAAGAAAAGCCACCCCGGTAAGGATGGCTTTCGATTATAATTCAGTTCACAAGAGATCAGGAAGCAGCTTCTTCTGAGGTAGCTTCAACTTTTTTGCTCTCTTTTTCAGGCGTCTCTGTTTTCTTTGGTTTCCGTACCCTGCGTTTCTTAGTGGTGTCAGCTTTTGGCGTTGACAGCATGTTCTCGTTGTAATCGACCAGTTCAATGATACACATCTCTGCGTTGTCACCGATACGGCTACCAGTTTTCAGGATTCTGGTATATCCGCCCGGACGATCCCCAATTTTCACGATAATATCACGGAAAAGTTCTGTTACTACTGATTTACTTTTCAGATCGCTGAATACTTCCCTTCTGTTGTGGGTGGTATCCTCTTTGGCACGTGTAATCAATGGTTCAACAAAAACTCTCAACTCTTTCGCTTTCGCAAGGGTTGTAGCAATGCGTTTGTGAAGCAAAAGAGAGTTTGCCATATTGGAAAGCATTGCCTTCCGGTGAGAGCTGGTCCTACCTAAATGATTAAAACCTTTTCTATGTCTCATTTCAATTATTCCTTGTCTAATTTATACTTACTGATGTCCATCCCGAAACTCAAATTGAGATTTACCAACAAATCATCAAGTTCTGTTAAGGATTTCTTGCCAAAATTCCTAAATTTCAACAGGTCATTCCGGTTATAAGTAACCAGTTCTCCAAGTGTCTCCACATCAGCCGCCTTTAAGCAATTGAGTGCGCGAACAGAGAGATCAAGATCGACCAGTTTATTTTTCAGTAATTGACGCATGTGCAGAATTTCCTCATCAAACTCTTCATTGGCAAATTTCTCGTCAGAATCGAGTGTGATTTTCTCGTCAGAGAAGAGCATGAAATGGTAAATCAGAATTTTAGCTGCTTCCTTCAATGCATCTTTCGGATGAATAGAACCATCAGTATGGATATCAATCACCAACTTTTCATAGTCAGTTTTTTGTTCTACACGATAGTTTTCGACCGAATATTTCACATTCTTGATGGGAGTAAAAATAGAATCTATTGGAATGACCCCAAACTCCTCATCAACAGGTTTGTTCTCCACACCAGGTACATATCCGCGTCCCTTCTCGATCGTCATTTCGATCTGAAGTTTCACATCTGTCTCCATGTTGCAGATCAGCAAATCGGTATTCAAAACACGAAAGCCTGTGATAAAGTTGTTGATGTCACCCGCTTTGAATTTATTTTGTCCGAAGATGGTAACAGTGACCTTTTCACTGTCAAAATCTTCCACCACTTTTTTGAAACGGATCTGCTTCAGATTAAGAATCATCTCCGTAACATCTTCAATCACACCCGGGATGGTAGAAAATTCATGCTCAACACCTTCGATCTTAATCGTTGTGATAGCATATCCTTCCAAGGATGATAACAAAATTCTGCGTAATGCATTTCCGATGGTAATACCATAACCAGGTTCAAGAGGACGAAATTCGAATTTACCGATTTTGTCATCCGACTCGATCATGATCACCTTATCCGGCTTCTGGAAAGCTAAAATTGCCATAAACCTTATATTAATTATTTCGAATACAATTCGACGATTAACTGCTCCTTGATGTTTTCAGGAATCTCTTCTCTCTCAGGCAGATTCAAAAATTTACCGGATTTTGCCTCGCCGTTCCATTCCAACCATGAAAAGCTGCTGTGACGACGTGAGGAGAGTGAATCATTGATCGCTACCAATGATTTTGATTTCTCGCGTACTGCTACTACTTCACCGGGACGAACGGTGTAAGAGGGGATATTGACTACTTCACCATTGACAGTAATGTGTTTGTGAGATACCAATTGACGGGCACCTGCACGACTTGGAGAAATTCCCAAACGGAAAACCACATTGTCCAAACGGCTTTCTAGCAACTGCAAAAGAACAGTACCGGTAATACCTTTGTGTGAATGTGCTTTTTCGAACAGGTTACGGAATTGACGTTCTAAAACGCCATACATGTATTTCGCTTTTTGCTTCTCTTTTAACTGAGTACCGTATTCCGATACTTTTTTACGGCGTTTGCTGTTGCCGTGCATTCCCGGAGGAAAATTTTTGTGCTCAAATGCCTTATCCGGACCATAAATTGGTTCACCAAATTTTCTAGCAATCTTTGACTTAGGACCTATGTATCTTGCCATGTTTTTTAATTTAATTTACTGAGATTAGACACGACGACGTTTAGGAGGACGACAACCGTTATGAGGCATTGGGGTAACATCGACGATCTCAGTCACCTGGATACCAACATTAGCGATAGCACGAATAGCAGATTCGCGGCCGTTCCCCGGTCCCTTTACATATACTTTCACCTTGCGTAAACCAAGATCAAAAGCTGTTTTTGCACACTCCTCAGATGCCGTTTGTGCAGCATACGGAGTATTTTTCTTTGAGCCACGGAAGCCTTTTTTCCCGGCGGATGACCAGGAGATTACCTCTCCGTTGTTGTTGGTCATCGAAATGATAATATTATTAAAAGAGGATGAAACGTGAGCCTGTCCAACAGCCTCGACATTGACAACCCTTTTCTTAGATATTCCAGTCTTTTTTGCCATCTTCTCTACTTATTCTTATTTAGTAGCTTTCTTCTTATTTGCAACTGTCTTCTTTTTACCTTTGCGGGTACGGGCATTGTTTTTGGTACTTTGTCCGCGAACCGGAAGGCCTAAACGATGACGAATTCCGCGATAACAACCAATGTCCATCAATCGCTTGATACTCATCTGGTTTTCAGAGCGCAGTTCACCCTCGACCTTGAAACCATCGGTAATAACCTTACGAATTGCACTAAACTGATCATCATTCCATTCATTGACTTTGATGTCTTTGTTGACACCTGCCTTTTCAAGAATTTCAATTGAGCGACTTCGGCCAATTCCGAAAATATAGGTCAAGGCGATTTCGCCTCTTTTGTTATTTGGTATGTCTACACCAACTATTCGAGCCATAATCTTATATTGATTAAAAAATCGTTATAAATTTAACATTTTTAACCCTGACGTTGTTTGAACTTCGGGTTTTTTTTGTTTATCACGTAGAGACGTCCCTTACGGCTTACAATCTTGCATTCCGCACTACGTTTCTTAATGGATGCCCTTACTTTCATACTGTAATTATTAGTTTTTTATTGTAGTATGGAACTCTCCCGATACATCGGGGTTCGTTTCATTTTTCTACTTATTAATTTTTGTATCTGAAAGAGATTCTTCCTTTACTAAGGTCATAAGGTGACATTTCAACCTTCACTTTGTCGCCAGGCAGAATTTTAATGTAGTGCATGCGCATCTTCCCCGAAATATGGGCAGTTATCACATGACCATTTTGCAATTCAACCCGAAACATCGCATTGGACAATGCTTCGATAATTGTTCCGTCTTGTTCAATAAATGATTGCTTTGACATAGAAACTAATACTTCTGCATTAAATTTGAAAACTCAAACTACTCCCCAAACCGCTCCTGAGAGCAAACCTTAAACATTCAACCATTCAACAGGGCTCGATGAAGTCAAACTCCCCTGTCTCCTTCCAACACCTTAAAAGATGGTCTTTTCATTGCCGCGCTTACTCCCATCATGTTAATTCAGGAAGTAATCATAAAAAAACGGAGGCGATCGATTTTTTCAGGTCGGCAAAGATACTGAAAAGAAAAAAAAGATACAACACTCTTTTTCGGAAACAGGTAAACTTCTGCAAAATGATCAGAACGTATCAGATGGCAACAATATTAGTCCCATTCTGATGTATGATGATGCTGTACAGCTAACTTGCCAGGATAATAAAATTCCTCACAATTTGGTGGATCAACCAACCAATTACATATTCGCACCGGCAGTACGACCCTTGATGCGACCAGACTTCAGCAATCCATCATAGTGACGCATCAAAAGGTGGCTCTCAATCTGTTGCAATGTATCGAGGATTACCCCGACCAAAATCAACAAAGAAGTACCGCCAAAGAAGTGTGCGAACGACGAATTTATGCCCAAAATCATTGCAAAAGCAGGTAGTATCGTGATCAATCCAAGGAAGATGGAACCAGGAAGCGTAATTCTCGACATAATGGTATCGATGTACTCAGCGGTTCTTTTCCCCGGTTTGATGCCCGGAATGAATCCGCCATTTTTCTTCATATCCTCAGCCATTTGGTTAGGATTGATGGTGATAGCGGTATAGAAATAGGTAAAAATAATTACCATCAGGAACATGACAGCGTTGTACCAGAATCCGGTATAGTTAGAGAAGGATGCCATCATCCGTCCCATTGTCTCAGATGAGAAAAGACCGGCCACTGTCGCAGGGATAAACATGATTGCCTGAGCAAAAATGATTGGCATAACACCTGCGGCGTTTACTTTCAGCGGAATATACTGACGAACACCGCCGTACTGACGATTACCGACGATCCTTTTTGCATATTGTACCGGTACTTTGCGTGTACCCTGGACCAATAGGATCGTACTGGCGATAACCAGCAGGAAGACCACCATTTCAACAATCAACATGATAAATCCTTTTCCCTGTTCAGCCAACCTGCTCACAAATTCCTGAGCCAGTGATTGAGGAAGACGGGCAATAATGCCTATCATGATAATCAGTGATATTCCATTCCCAATTCCTTTGTCCGTGATCCGTTCTCCAAGCCACATGATAAACATGGAACCGGCAGCCAGAACAACGGTTGAACTCACATTGAATGCAAAAGCACCAACCAAAAATGCCTGCTCAGGAAGTTGGTACCTGAGGTTAGCCAAATAAGCCCAACCCTGGAAAACCAAAATCACAACGGTCAGATAACGGGTCATCTGGTTGATTTTTCTTCTACCAGACTCACCTTCTTTTTGCAACTTTTGAATGTAAGGAACCGCAAATCCCAAAAGCTGGATCACGATCGAAGCACTGATGTAAGGCATAATTCCCAATGCAAAGATTGATGCATTGGAGAAAGCACCTCCAGAGAACATGTTCAGCAGTCCAAGAATCCCATCCGCTGTCTGATTTCTTAAAGCTTCAAAATGAGCAGGATTTGGATCGATACCAGGCAATATGACAAAGGATCCAAAACGGTAAACCATTAGGAACAACAGAGTCACACTCAACCGGGATCGTAAATCCTCAATTTTATAAATGTTCTTAAGCGTTTCGATCAACTTTTTCATCAGAATCAGATTAATTCAGTAGTACCTTCCAATTTTTCAATGGCTTCTTTGGCAGTTTTTGAGAAAGCGTGTGCTTTCACATCCAGCTTGCTTTTCAATTCACCTTTGGCCAGGATCTTAACTTTGTCATTCTTGCTGACAAATCCAGCCTCCAAAAATGTCTGAAAATCGATGGTTGCAATCCCTAAATCCTCCGCCAACTGTTGCAGCGCACTGAGATTAATCGCTTTATATTCAACACGATTGATATTCTTGAATCCAAACTTTGGAACAAGACGTTGAAGCGGCATTTGACCACCCTGGAATCCCTTCTTCGAAGAGTACCCTGAGCGGGATTTAGCTCCCTTGTGTCCACGGGTAGATGTACCACCGTGACCAGAACCTTGTCCGCGACCAATCCGTTTTTCTTTTCTAACAGAACCTTCAGCAGGTTTTAAGTTATTTAATTCCATTTATAAGAAATATTATTCGTTAACTTCTTCAACCTTCACTAAGTGCTGAAGTTTTCTAACCATTCCTAAAATCTCGGGAGTTGACTCATGAATCTTAGGTTGATTCAATTTGTGCAGTCCGAGCGCATCAATAATTTTCTTTTGAGCTTTGGATGCGCCAATTTTGCTCTTAAACTGTGTAATACGAATTTTCATAATGTACTTTATATTTATCCGTTAAACACTTTGTCCAGAGCCACACCGCGGTGTTCTGCAACTGTGTAGGCATCTCTCAGTTCGACCAATGCTTCAAAAGTTGCCTTTACCAGGTTATGAGGGTTAGACGATCCTTTAGACTTAGCGAGGATATCATGGATTCCAACGCTTTCAAGAACGGCGCGCATAGCACCTCCGGCTTTTACTCCGGTACCTGAAGTAGCTGGTTTCAACAAGACATTTGCTCCACCGAATTTCGCAGTTTGTTCGTGAGGAACTGTTCCGTGAATAATCGGGATTTTAACGAGGTTTTTCTTTGCCGCATCAACGCCTTTGGCGATAGCTGCTGTAACCTCACTGGCTTTTCCAAGACCCCAGCCAACAATACCGTCCTCGTTTCCGACGACAACGATTGCTGAAAAGCTGAAAGTTCTACCTCCTTTGGTAACCTTGGTGACCCGGTTGATTGCAACTAACCTGTCCTTAAGCTCAAGATCGCTGGTTTTTACTTTTTTAATATTTTTCGCCATAACGGTTATATTTTTAAACCTCCTTCACGTGCAGCTTCAGCCACTGCTTTAACTCGTCCATGATATAAGTTGCCTCCACGATCGAAGCAGGCGGCAGTGATTCCGGCAGCAAGTGCCTTTTCAGCAGCCAATTTCCCGACCAGGGCAGCTATTTCAGTTTTGGTTCCGGCTTGAGAAGCGATTTCTTTGTTTAATGAAGAAACTGCCAACAAGGTTTTTCCCGCTACATCGTCAACAAACTGAACAGATATCTGCTTGTTGCTGCGAAAGATACTCATGCGAGGAACCTCTGAGGAACCGGAAACAACTTTCCGGATTCTCATGCGAATTCTATCTCTTCTTTGAATTTTTGTAAGAGCCATAACTAAAAATCATTTATTTTTTAGAAGCCGATTTCCCAGCTTTGCGACGCAATACTTCGCCAACGAATTTAACACCTTTACCTTTGTAAGGCTCTGGCATTCTGAAAGACCTGATTTTAGCAGCAACATGACCGATCAACTGTTTATCAGCACATTTGAGCGTGATGATAGGGTTGGCTCTTTTGTCAGTAACAGCTGTAACGCTTACCTCTTTTGGCAATTGCAGGTAAGTGTGGTGAGAATGTCCCAATACCAGGTCAAGTACCTGATCTTGTGATTCTGCACGGTAACCAACTCCAACCAGTTCGAGTTTCACTTCATAGCCTTTTGATACACCCAGAACCATGTTGTTCAAGAGTGAACGGTACAATCCGTGCATGGCACGGTGACGTTTCTGTTCAGTAGGACGTTTAACCAAAATCTGGCTGCCTTCAACAGCAATTTCGATCTCTTTGTCTACTTTCTGAACCAGGGTGCCCAGCGCTCCTTTAACGGTGACAATATTTTCACTGTCGACGCTTATCGTAACTCCGGCGGGTAAATCAATGGGAAGTTTTCCAATCCTTGACATAATAATCCTCCTTATTTAATAAACGTAACATAATATTTCACCACCAACGTTCAAATCTTTGGCCTCTTTGTCGGTAATTACACCTTTGGAGGTAGAGATGATAGCGATGCCCAAACCGTTCAATACCCTTGGGACATCTTCAATTCCGCAGTAGCGGCGAAGTCCCGGTTTAGAGACACGTTTTAGATTCTTTATTGCCGGTGTACCATCAGCAGGATGGTATTTCAAGGCAATTTTGATGCTTCCCTGGTAGTTGACTTCTTCATCAAATTTATAATTGAGTATGTACCCTTTTTCTTTCAGAATTCTGGTAATCTCTTTTTTAATGTTTGACGCAGGGATTTCCACGACTTTGTGTTTTGCTTTGATAGCATTTCTGAGTCGGGTCAAGTAATCTGCAATAGGATCTGTCATCTTTGCAATAATTTAAACGATTACCAACTTGCTTTTTTAACTCCGGGTATTAGGCCACTAGAGGCCATTTCCCGGAACTGAATTCTGGAAATACCAAACTGACGCATGTATCCTTTTGGACGACCTGTCAGTTTGCAACGATTGTGCAGTCGAGCTTTAGCCGAATTTTTAGGCAAAAGGCTCATACCGATGTAGTCACCTTCAGCTTTTAATCTGGCACGCTTTTCCGCAAACCTTTCAACGAGTTTTGCACGCTTCACTTCGCGGGCTTTCATTGATTCTTTAGCCATATCTTTTAGTTCTTTTTTGCGTTTTTAAACGGTAAACCAAAACTTTTCAGTAGTGCATATCCCTCCTCGTCGTTCTTTGCAGTCGTTACGAAGGTGATGTTGTATCCATTCATCTTGGTTACTTTATCCATCACGATTTCAGGAAAGATAATCTGCTCGGTAACACCAAGCGTATAGTTGCCACTACCATCGAATTTGTCGCCAATGCCTTTAAAGTCGCGGATGCGGGGAAGTGCAATAGAGACCAAACGATCCAAGAATTCATACATACGGTCACTGCGCAGGGTTACCCTTACACCGATCGGCATTTTCTTACGAAGTTTGAAGTTGGCAATGTCCTTTTTGGAGATAGTAGATACCGGTTTCTGTCCACTGATAGAAGAGAGCTCTTCGATGGCTACCTCCATGATTTTCTTATCGGCAATTGCAGAACCAAGACCTTGATTAATGATAATTTTCTCAAGTTCCGGAACCTGCATAACAGATTTGTAGTTGAACTCTTTCTGCAAGGCAGGAATAATCTCCTCCTGATACTTGCGCTTAAAAGTAGGTGTGTATCCCATTACTTAATCTCCTCCCCTGATTTTTTTGAATACCTAACTAGTTTCCCGTCTTTATCGAGTTTGCGCCCGATACGGGTAGGTTTCCCTGTTTTAGGATCTTTCAGCATCAAATTTGAAACGTGGATAGACGCCTCCTGTTTGATGATGCCTCCCTGTGGATGCTTGGAATTTGGTTTTGTATGTTTAGATACAAGATTAACTCCTTCAACGATGGCACGATCCTTTTCTCTGACCACTTCAAGTACTTTCCCTTCGGAGCCTCTTGAATTGCCGGAGATTACGACGACCGTGTCTCCTTTCTTTACATGTAATTTTTTCTGCATGGTCTGAATTAATATTAAAGTACTTCAGGCGCCAGTGAGACAATTTTCATGAAGTTGTCACGAAGTTCACGGGCCACCGGTCCGAAAATACGTGTACCTCTCATCTCGCCTGTAGCATTCAGCAGTACAATAGCGTTATCATCAAAACGGATGTAAGAACCGTCGCTGCGGCGCACCTCTTTGGAAGTACGTACAACGACTGCTTTAGAAACCGATCCTTTTTTGGTATCGCTGCCTGGCAGTGCGGTTTTCACAGTCACAACAACTTTATCTCCAACAGAGGCGTAACGTTTTTTTGTTCCGCCCAATACCCGGATGACAAGGGCTGTTTTAGCACCGCTATTATCTGCAACTGTACAACGTGATTCTTGCTGTAACATATTACTTGGCTCTTTCTAAGATTTTTACTAATCTCCACCCCTTCTGCTTTGAAAGAGGGCGGGTTTCCATAATTAAGACGGTGTCGCCGATGTTACACTCGTTTTTCTCATCGTGTGCGTGGAACTTGGTAGTCCTGTTCACGAATTTTCCGTAAATCGGGTGTTTCTCTTTTCCCTTTTCAGCAACTACGATAGTTTTCTCCATTTTATTGCTGACCACCACTCCGATACGCTCTTTACGAAGATTTCTTGTTTCCATAGTCATCATTTGTTTTCAATTTGACGTTTGCGTAATTCGGTATTCAGACGAGCGATGTTTTTGCGGGCGAACCGTATTTTCATCGGATTGTCAAGAGGATTTACGCTGTGATTCAAACACATACGAACCATCTCTTCGTTCCCGTTTTCTATCTTTTCAGTGATTTCGGCTGTTGTAAGCTCTTTGATTTCTTGCGTTTTCATTACTCAATAATTGAAGTTTCTACAAAATCGCGTCGTACAACAAACTTAGTACTCACTGGAAATTTCTGGGCTCCCAGGCGTAAAGCTTCTTTAGCCAGATCAAAAGGAACCCCTTCGATCTCGATTAGAATGCGACCGGGAGTTACTGTTGCAACAAAACCCTCCGGTGCTCCCTTACCTTTACCCATCCGAACCTCGGCAGGCTTTTTGGTAATTGGCTTATCCGGAAAAATTCTGATCCAAATTTGTCCTTGACGCTGCATGTGACGCGTTACTGCAACACGGGCTGCCTCTATTTGGCGACCGGTGATCCATGCAGTTTCCAAGCTCTTTATGGCAAAAGATCCAAACGATAATTGGTTGCCGCGTTGTGCGTTGCCTTTCAGTTTGCCCTTTTGTACTCTTCTAAATTTTACTTTCTTTGGCTGTAACATCTTGTTTCGCTTTGTCGATGATTATCAGACTAATTACTTTTTACGTTTTCTAAAGCCACCCTTGCCACCAGCAGGCGGGGTTGGACGGGCATTCGTGCTGCGTGTCTGCTGTGCCTGACCTACATTTGGAGAAAGATCACGTTTACCGTAAATCTCCCCTCTGCAGATCCAAACCTTGATACCGATCAAACCGGTCTTGGTTAAAGCTTCAGCCAGTGCATAGTCAATATCGGCTCTTAAAGTATGTAAAGGGGTTCTACCCTCTTTGTACATTTCTGAACGGGCCATTTCTGCCCCGTTTAAACGACCGGAACACAATACTTTGATACCTTCAGCGCCCATGCGCATGGTTGCTGCGATGGCCATCTTGGTTGCACGACGGTAGGCGATTTTACCTTCTACCTGGCGGGCAATGTTGTTGGCAACAATCTGAGCATCCAATTCAGGACGTTTGATTTCAAAGATATTGATCTGAACCTCTTTTTTAGTGATCTTTTTCAACTCCTCTTTGAGTTTGTCTACTTCCTGACCACCTTTACCTATAATAATACCGGGCCTGGAAGTCTGAACAGTAATGGTGATCAGTTTCAAGGTACGTTCAATGATTATCTTTGAAATACTCGCTTTTGCAAGACGCGCATTCAGATAAGCCCTGATTTTGTGATCCTCGATCAGTTTATCACCATAATTGTTGCCTCCGAACCAGTTGGAATCCCATCCTCTGATGATTCCAAGCCTATTAGAAATCGGATTTACTTTTTGTCCCATATTATTATTTCGTATTTTCTTCTACAACATTTTTACTTGCCAAACGGACAGTTACGTGATTTGAACGCTTTCTGATACGGTGTCCTCTTCCTTGCGGAGCCGGACGGAGACGTTTCAGCATGCGAGCCGAATCAACAAAAACTTCCTGCACGTATAGGTTGCTTTCTTCAAGTCTAACCCCTTCATTCTTAGCCTGCCAGTTTGCAACTGCCGACAAAAGGAGTTTTTCTACTCTGCGTGATGCCTCTTTGGAAGAGAACTTCAATACGTCTAGTGCACGATTTACCGCCATTCCACGAATCATATCGGTAACAAGGCGCATCTTACGCGGCGAAGTGGGACAGTCGCGCAAAACAGCTTGACATCTCTGTTTATTTGCCTCGTTGAGCAATTCAGCGCTTTGCTTTTTTCTAGAACCCATCTTGGTACTTTTTACTTCTATTATACATTTCCGCGTTCATGGCTTATTTCTTCTTATTGCCACCATGACCTCTGAAGGTGCGGGTAGGAGAAAACTCACCCAATTTGTGTCCAACCATGTTCTCAGTAACATAAACCGGAATAAACTTATTCCCGTTGTGAACTGCAATGGTATGTCCTACAAAATCAGGCGAAATCATTGAATGTCTTGCCCACGTTTTTACGATCGACTTTTTTGCTGATTCATTGAGAACCAACACTTTTTTCTCCAACTTAAAGTCGATGAAAGGGCCTTTTTTTAACGAACGACTCATAATCTACTCAGTTTTTTAGCGATCATTTTTTTCTACGTTCAATAATGTACTTGGTCGAAGGTTTTTTCTTCGAGCGGGTCTTGTAACCCTTCGCAAGCAACCCTTTACGTGAACGCGGATGTCCACCGGATGCACGTCCTTCACCACCACCCATAGGGTGATCCACAGGGTTCATGACAACGCCACGAACACGGGGACGACGCCCCAACCAGCGGCTTCGACCGGCTTTACCTGATCTTTCAAGGGCATGATCGGCGTTTCCTACGGTACCTATTGTTGCACGACATGCAACCAGTACCATACGTGACTCGCCTGAGGGGAGTTTGATGATGGCGTATCGTCCTTCACGCGAGGTGAGTTGTGCATAGGTACCGGCCGAACGGGCCATAATACCTCCCTGACCGGGATGCAACTCAATGTTGTGAACGATTGTACCAAGAGGTATTTTTCCAAGAGGTAGCGAATTACCGATCTCTGGAGCAACTTCATTTCCGCTGACAACCGTCTGACCTACTTCCAGGCCATTGGGTGCCAACATGTAGCGCTTCTCTCCATCGGCATAAATCAAGAGTGCGATACGAGCCGTACGATTTGGATCGTACTGGATCGAATCAACGCGTGCCGGAATGTTGTCCTTCTCACGGACAAAATCTATCACACGGTATTTTCTCTTGTGCCCGCCACCTATATACCTCATTGTCATCACACCGCTGGTATTTCTACCACCGGTACTCTTCATGGGCCTTAACAATGATTTTTCAGGTGTATTGCCAGTTGTAATTGAGTCAAAAGTACCAATCACTTTGTGCCTTTGACCCGGAGTTACAGGTTTTAACTTTCTAACTGCCATTTTTTACTTAGATATTGCTGTAAAAATCAATATTCTCTCCTTTGTTCAACGTGATAACTGCTTTTTTATAAGCATTTGTACGTCCGGTAATCACCCCACTTTTTGTAAAACGGGATTTTAACTTACCGGCATATACCATCGTGTTGACAGAAACTACTTTAACGCCATAGACTTCTTCCACGGCTCTTTTGATCTGATGCTTATCTGCCTTTTTATCTACCATGAAACCATAGCGGTTTAATTTCTCCGCTTGGGCATTCATTTTCTCGGTTACGATAGGGCGAATCAAAATTTCAACCATTTTCTTACGCGTTAATCTTAAATAATTCCTCCAATTTAGCTACAGAACTCTCTGCTAAAACAATTTTTTTAGCTCGCATAATCTTGTAAGTACATAATTCTGAGGTAGTTACAACTTCTATGTTCTGTAAATTTCTGGTTGACAAATATATGTTTTTATTTGCTTCCGATAACACTATCAACGAGTTTTTATCACTGATTTTCAAATTATTTTGAAGTGTGATAAATTCTTTCGTTTTGGGCATATCAATTGAGAAGTCCTCCAGAATTAAAATATCACTGCCTTGTGCCTTGTAGGTCAGGGCAGATCTGCGTGCCAACTCTTTCAGTTTCTTGTTCAATTTGAAACCATAATTCCTCGGACGCGGGCCAAACATACGACCACCACCACGGATTGTACCTGATTTGATACTTCCCGCACGGGCGCCACCGGTTCCTTTTTGCTTTTTAATCTTTCTGGTTGACCCGGATACTTCACCACGTTCCTTGCTCTTATGGGTACCCTGACGTTGATTTGCCAGATATTGCTTCACGTCGAGATAAATCGCGTGATCGTTAGGTTCTACCGAGTAAATACTGGGATTCAGCTCTACTTTTCTTCCGGTCTCTTCACCTGCTCTGTTTAAAACTGCGATTTCCATTACTTCAAAATAATTAAGTATGAATCCTTGGCTCCGGGGACAGAACCTTTAACAATTAAAAGATTGTTCTCCGGAATAACTTTCAATACCTGAAGGTTTTGAACAGTTATAGTTTTTCCACCGTCACGACCTGCCATACGCATTCCTTTGAATACGCGGGAAGGATAGGAAGAGGCACCGATAGAACCTGGTGCGCGCAAGCGGTTGTGCTGGCCGTGAGTGCTCTGTCCGACACCGCCGAAGCCGTGACGTTTAACAACACCCTGAAACCCGCGTCCCTTTGATATGCCGGAAACATCGATGAATGAATCGGCTTCAAGAATGTCAACAGTAATGACATCTCCAAGCTTCACATCGCTACCGAACCCATCAAATTCTACCACTTTTCTCTTAGGAGTAGTACCGGCCTTTTTATTATGGCCGATTTCTGCTTTGGTCGCATGCTTCTCTTTTTTATCGATAAATCCCAACTGAACAGCCTCATAACCATCGGTTTTAAGGGTGCGGATCTGGGTTACCGTGCATGGACCAGCCTCAATCACAGTGCATGGGATGTTTTTCCCCTCAACACTGAATACGGAAGTCATTCCGATTTTTTTTCCAATTAATCCTGGCATTTTTTCTACTTGTTAAGCAGTTTATCAAACTTTAATTTCAACTTCAACACCACTGGGCAATTCCAGCTTCATTAGGGCGTCAATAGTTTTTGCGGTTGAACTGTAAATGTCGATCAATCTCTTGTAAGAAGATAATTCGAACTGCTCCCTCGATTTTTTATTAACGAAGGTGGATCTCAAAACCGTGAAAATACGACGGTGTGTTGGGAGCGGTATTGGACCGCTAACAATCGCGCCTGTAGATTTAACAGTCTTTACAATCTTCTCAGCTGATTTGTCAACCAGATTATGATCGTACGATTTCAGTTTAATTCTGATTTTTTGACTCATGATAAGAACGTATTTAGTTATAATAACTCTGTTTTTCCTTTAACACTTTCAAGAACCGAAATAGCAATGTTCTTGGGAACTTCTGCATAATGAGAAAACTCCATCGTAGAGGTTGCACGTCCGGAAGAAAGTGTACGCAAGGTCGTTACGTATCCAAACTGCTCTGAAAGCGGAACCAAAGCTTTGATGACA
Organism: Prolixibacteraceae bacterium; assembly: GCA_036170635.1. Classification (GTDB taxonomy): domain Bacteria; phylum Bacteroidota; class Bacteroidia; order Bacteroidales; family Prolixibacteraceae; genus CAINVV01. The sequence goes on from JAVHPO010000097.1 coordinate 14,694, forward strand.
CGGGCGCCAAATTTAGCATCCATGCTCTCCACATGTCCACGACGACGGTTCAAGTCACCGACAATATCCCCCATGTAATCATCCGGTGTAACAACTTCTACCTTCATAATTGGCTCAAGCAAAATTGGTTTTGCTTTGGAAGCTGCATTTCTGAAGGCTTGTTTTGCACACAGCTCAAATGAGAGCGCGTCAGAGTCAACTGGGTGGAATGATCCGTCGACCAAAACCACTTTGATATTCTCAATCTTATATCCCGCCAAAGGACCATTGTTCATGGCCTCTTTGAATCCTTTTTCTATGGAAGGGATGTATTCACGTGGAATGGTTCCACCTTTGATCTGATCAACAAACTGAAGACCGGTTTTGCCTTCATCCACCGGACCAATATGAACAGAGATGTCAGCGAATTTACCACGACCCCCGGTCTGTTTCTTGAAAACTTCACGCAAGTTGACCTCTTTGGTAATGGTCTCTTTGTAGGAAACCTGAGGGGCGCCCTGGTTACATTCAACCTTGAACTCCCTTTTCAAACGGTCAACGATGATCTCCAGGTGGAGCTCACCCATTCCGCGAATGATAGTTTGTCCACTGTCCTGATCTGTATTGACCTGGAAAGTAGGATCTTCTTCCGAAAGTTTAACCAGACCATTTGACAATTTGTCGAGGTCTTTTTGAGTCTTTGGCTCAATCGCGATACCGATTACCGGTTCCGGGAAGGTCATAGACTCAAGAACAATCGGATGATCCAACGAACAAAGGGTATCCCCAGTACGGATATCTTTGAAACCAACAGCGGCACAAATGTCGCCAGCTTCAATCACATCGCGGGGTTGTTGTTTGTTGGAGTGCATCTGGAAGAGACGGGAAATCCGTTCTTTCTTTCCAGTACGGGTATTTAGCACATAAGAACCTGAATCTATTTTCCCTGAGTAAACACGAATGAAACACAAACGGCCTACGTAAGGGTCTGTAGCAATCTTGAACGCAAGCGCTGCAAGAGGTTCACCAACATCGGGTTTTCTTTCGATTTCTTCTCCTGTATCAGGATTGGTCCCGACAATAGAAGCAACATCCAATGGATTGGGCAAATAGGCACAAACTGCATCCAAAAGGGTCTGAACACCCTTGTTTTTGAATGCGGAACCACAAAGCATCGGAATAATTACACCAGACAGGGTGGCTTTGCGAATAACGTGTTTCAACTCGTCCTCAGTAATGCTTTTGGGATCTTCAAAGAATTTCTCCATCAAAGTTTCATCCTGTTCAGCCACAGACTCAACCAGCTTATCACGCCATTCATTGGCAAGCTCAAGCATATCAGCCGGAATCTCTTCCACCGAATAATCGGCTCCCATGGATTCATCGTGCCATACCACTGATTTCATGGCTACCAGGTCGATGATCCCTTTGAAACGCTCTTCAGCGCCAATTGGTATTTGAATCGGAACCGGATTGGCTCCCAACTTCTCCTTGATGTCGTTGTAAACATTGAAAAAATCGGCACCAGCACGGTCCATCTTGTTGATGAATGCAATTTTAGGCACCCCGTATTTATCGGCTTGACGCCAAACAGTCTCCGACTGAGCTTCTACCCCACCTACGGCACAAAAGGTTGCAACCGCACCGTCAAGAACCCTTAACGAACGTTCCACCTCAACTGTAAAGTCGACATGGCCCGGAGTATCTATGATATTGATCTGATGAACAATATCCTGGTATGTCCACTCAGTAAATGTCGCAGCAGAAGTGATTGTAATTCCACGCTCCTGCTCCTGTTCCATCCAGTCCATCGTTGCAGCACCATCGTGAACTTCACCAATGCGGTGAACTTTACCCGTGTAAAACAAAATCCGCTCTGAAGTGGTTGTTTTACCGGCATCGATGTGGGCCATGATCCCGATGTTCCTGGTATTTGTAAGGTCCCTTTTCGCCATTATAAATTTATCGTACTAATCTAAACTAAACTATCTGAAAATTCCGGTTAGAACCGGAAGTGTGCAAACGCGCGGTTTGCCTCTGCCATTCTGTGTGTATCCTCTTTTTTCTTGAAAGCCCCACCCTCTTCGTTGTAAGCAGCAATGGTCTCAGCAGCAAGTTTTTCTGCCATTGAGTGACCGGAACGCTTTTTAGAAAAGATGATCAGGTTACGCATGGAGATAGCCACTTTTCTTTCCGGACGGATTTCCATCGGAACCTGAAAGTTGGCACCACCAACACGCCTACTTTTAACCTCAACCTGGGGAGTGATGTTGATCAATGCCTTTTTCCAAACGTCAAGAGCAGACACATCATTGTCTTTCATCTTCTTCTCAACGATATCAAGGGCATCGTAAATGATTTTGAATGCGATGGACTTCTTTCCATCAAACATAAGACTGTTCACGAAGCGAGTAACGAGAACGTCATTGAATTTCGGATCGGGAAGAATGATCCGCTTTTTTGGTTTTGTCTTTCTCATCTTAGTTACAAATTGTTTGTGTTATTCGAATCGGTTGTTGTTTAGCCTTCAGTTATACAGCCTGTTCAAGACAAGCCCTTACTCAACCAAACCTCCAAACTAATAACTAATGTTTCTTTTACTTAATTACTTTTTCTTTTTTGTTGCTGCAGCTACTTGTCCTGGTTTTGGGCGCTTTGCACCATATTTGGAACGACGTTGCTTGCGGCCTTCGACACCGGCGGTATCAAGTGCACCACGAATTAAATGGTAACGAACTCCCGGCAGGTCTTTTACACGACCACCACGAACAAGAACAATGGAGTGCTCCTGCAAGTTGTGACCTTCTCCCGGAATGTAAGCATTCACCTCTTTGCCATTGGTTAGCCTAACCCTGGCAACCTTCCGCATGGCGGAATTCGGCTTTTTAGGCGTCGTAGTGTATACACGTACACACACGCCCCTACGCTGCGGACAAGAGTTCAATGCCGGAGACTTACTTTTGTCTTCGATATTTACCCTTCCCTTACGTACTAACTGTTGAATAGTAGGCATAAACGTTTTTTAAATTTTATAAAAAATACACACATATTTAACCCGGGAAAATCTCGCTATTCCCCGTAAGTTCTGCATTCTAACACTTTATTACAAAGCAAAACTTCTCCAAAATGGACTGCAAAAGTACACATTTCTTTGGAAAAAACACTACAATCTTAAAAAAAAGTGATTTTCAGCGGGATTGCCGGTACACAGGTATATGACAATCAGAATGTGGAAATTGGGAAATGTGAAAATGTGGAAATGGAGGACATCTCTTCACTAAATCGATAATAGTTTTAGCCAAATAAGTGTTTCGGTCCCTGAGCGTAGTCGAAGGGTCACATTTCCACATTTTCCAATTTTCACATTATACTCCTTTTCCACTGAGCGGAATAATACCACCCATCTCCCCCATCACATTAACAAGGTCGGATCCCATCGGAACAACAATTTTGGAATTGTCCTTCAGGGAGGTCTCCATGGCCTGGATCCTTCTAAGCATTTGAGCATTTCCAACAAAGTATTGTTCCGCAGCCTCGTTTACCAGTTGAATAGCCTGTGCTTCACCTTCTGCACGCAAAATTGCTGCCTGCTTGATTCCTTCTGCCTTCCTGATCTCTGCCCTCTTCTCCCCGTCTGCTTTGGTTTCGGTAGCAGTTGCATAATCAATGGCAGCAATCTTCTCATTTTCGGCCTTTACAATTTTATTCATGGTCTCCTGCACGTCTTTCGGCGGATCAATCTCTTTCAGTTCGGTACGTACAATTTCGATACCCCAATTCCGGGTCTCGTCCAGTAGCGTCGAGTGCAGCTCCTTGTTGATTTTGCCCCTTTCGCTGTTGGCAGATTTCAGGGTCATGGTACCAATGATGTTACGCAGCGTGGTCCTGGCAAGGTTGACTATCTGATATTCAATACTGTTCACATTGTACTGTGAGTTTTTGACACTATCTTCGTCTGATTTAATTTTAAAATAGACCTGCGCATCCACCCTGGCATTCAGGTTATCGTTGGTGATGATCTCCTGAGGTTCGGCATTGATCATCTTCTCGGTGATGTTGATAATAAACATCCGATCGATGACCGGTATAATCCAGTTAAACCCAAATGAGGCAAAATGGTGGTACTTTCCCAATCTTTCTACCAGTGCCCGGTGCGTTGGCCTGACGATTCGAACTCCGGAAAAAAAGAAAAGAACAACGATAGCAATTCCAACAACAACAATTGGTTCCATAATTTTGGTATTTTAATTGATAATTAACGGATTAAGCTTGATTAGCCTATATACAAATATAAACAAATAATACCAATAAAATAAATTTATTGATCATAAAAATTTACTGTCAGAATAATATTCTCTTTATAAAATCTTTATACTATCCCTTCATTCTTAACAATTGCCTTATAAAATGATTCCGTTCTTTGCCACTGAATTCAAGATTTGATATTTTAACATGACAGAAGCAGAAGAAAGCTACCCCTTTCTTGGAAAATTCAAGAACATCGTTATTGGTAAGTCAAAGGCCATTCAGGACAAATCAATATTCCATAAACTCTCACTAGTCGCCTTTTTTGCCTGGATCGGTCTGGGTGCGGACGGAATCTCATCCTCCTGTTACGGACCTGAAGAGGCTTACCGCAACCTTCAGGGACACTCGATGCTGGCAATTTTCGTGGGACTTGGCACTGTTTTTACCATATTCATCATCAGCACCAGCTACAGCCAGATCATCAAGCTCTTCCCGCAAGGAGGCGGAGGATATCTGGTTGGGAGCAAACTCCTTTCGCCTACAGTTGGGATGGTTTCAGGATGTGCCCTTATCATCGATTATGTATTAACCATCACAATTTCAGTCTCCAGCGGCTCGGATGCACTTTTTAGTTTCTTACCCGAATCGATGCAGGTATACAAGCTTGGTATTGCCATCGGAGGCGTCTGTCTGCTTATTTTATTGAACCTTCGGGGTGTCAAGGAATCAGTGGTATCCCTTACCCCCATCTTTGTGATCTTCATTGCCTCCCACGTATTCGTAATCATCTATGCCATCGCTATCAAGGCCGGCGACTTCCAGGCCGTTTCGCACGAAACCTCTTCCCAGTTGCACTCTTCCATCAGTCAATTGGGAATCTGGGGTACCTTGTTTATCATTCTGAAAGCCTACAGCATGGGAGCCGGAACCTTTACCGGAATAGAAGCAGTGAGCAACGGGATGCCTATTCTACGGGAACCAAAGGTCAAAACAGCCAAAAGAACCATGTTGCTGATGGCTATTTCACTCTCCTTCATTGTCATGGGATTGATGATTGCCTATGCTTTGTATAGTGTGCAGATCAGTTCGACCAAGACCCTGAATGCAGTACTTTTTGACAGTGTGACGGCAAGTTGGAGTCCATTTTGGTCGAAGAGTTTTATCCTGACAACATTGGTTTCAGAGGCAGCTTTGCTATTTGTTGCCGCGCAAACCGGGTTTATTGACGGACCGCGAATCATGGCCAACATGGCTATCGACAAGTGGTTTCCTAAGAAATTTGCCTCGCTCAGCGACCGCCTGGTCACCATGAACGGTGTACTTTTGATGGGAATTTCAGCTATTTTATTAATGGCAATGTCCCGAGGTTCTGTTCAATTACTGGTTGTTTTATATAGTATTAACGTATTCATTACTTTCTCCATATCACAGCTTGGAATGGTCAAACACTGGTGGACAGAACGTGGCAAACTGAAAAACTGGAGGAGAAAACTTTCTGTCAATGGAATAGGATTCATCCTTACCTCCTTTATCCTTGTCTCAGTGACCATTATCAAATTCGGCGAAGGGGGATGGATCACGCTGGTAATTACCGGATTGTTCATATTGGTTGCCATCAACATAAAAAAACATTACTTCAAAACAGCGGTAAGGCTGCAGAAAGTAAGACAGCAAGCGTTGTCGGAGTTTCATGACGCCCTTGTTCAATTGCCCGGTTATGATCATCACAAGAACCCTGAAGTCATTCCATTCAATGCCGACTCCAAAACGGCCATTATCCTCGTTTCCGGTTTCGGTGGGACCGGATTGTACACTTTTCTGAGAATCAACGAGAATTTCAAGGGAATTTATCAAAACTACATTTTCATTCGAATAGGTGTCATCAACTCCAAAATATACAGGGGTTCGGCGGAGTTGGAGCATTTCAAGCATACCGTGAAAGACGATGGCAAAAAGTATGAAAAAATAGCCAATCAGTTTGGTTTCTATGGGAAAAGTATGTGGACAATTGGCACTGATCCGGTTAGTGAAGTTTACCAGATTGTAAAAAGACTCACGCGCCTGGTTCCAAATTCTACCTTTTTCGGCGGTCAGCTTGTGTTTTCAAAAACCTTTTTCATGAGTCAGCTTCTGCACAACCACACGATCTTCTCCATCCAGAAAAGGTTCTTCAAATTTGGGATACCAATTGTGATATTCCCTATCAAGATCGAGTAAGGTTGATCCTATATCTTTAGGTTTTGGGATGCTGATTGGCAGGTTCGGCATTATCATTCCGGTATTGGCTATCGCCGGAAGTATGGCCGGGAAGAATATAACCCCAACTTCGGCCGGTACTTTTCATACTGACAATTGGTTGTTTATCGGTTTGCTGATTGCAGTCATCCTGATTGTCGGTGGATTAACGCATTTCCCTGCGTTATCTCTCGGACCTATCGTCGAACATTTGCAGATGAACAATGGTATTACCTTTTAATTCTTTGATATCATGAGTATAAAACATAATATAAGCCTGTTTAACCGTAAGTTGGCAATACAGGCAATAAAAGACAGTTTTATTAAATTAAATCCTGCCTTGCTGATTAAAAATCCCGTTATTTTTATTGTGGCAATTGGCTCTCTTCTGACAACAATTGTTGTATTTGCCGATATTTTTCAGGGTAATTTTTCAGGGTTCAACCTAAATATCGCTGTTTGGCTTTGGTTTACTGTGTTGTTTGCTAATTTTTCGGAAGCTATCGCCGAAGGCAGGGGAAAAGCCCAGGCTGAGAGTTTGCGCAAGAACCGAACCCAAACAATAGCTCGTAAGGTAGATGGCAAACAAGAAGTTGCCATAAATGCTACTGAACTTAAAAAGGGCGACGTCGTAGTTTGCGAAGCCGGAGATGTTATTCCCTCGGATGGCGAAGTAATTGAAGGGATTGCCAGTGTCGACGAATCCGCTATTACAGGAGAATCAGCCCCGGTGATACGCGAAAGTGGCGGCGATAGGTCGGCAGTTACAGGAGGAACG
>JAVHPO010000098.1:0-5071 GCA_036170635.1 Prolixibacteraceae bacterium
CATATCTCCGGGCTCTATTTCAGTCGTATTCGCGTATATACTTGCCTTTACGATGGAGCCATCTTTCAGCACTCTTTTCAGCGACTCATCGCCAAGTATTGTAATTGGCAAGCTTTTGTTCAGATCCCGATTGACCACAACAAAAAACGAATTGGCTCCATTCTCCAAAATAGATACCAGCGCTCCGGATCCCTCTGTTTCAAAAACCTTTATTGCCCGGGGCAAGGTGCTTAACCGGGAGGTTCCCCTTGGGATTACAACCCCCGTATGACTTACAGACACAACTTTTGATCCAACAAAAACCCCGGCAAGATCCTGAATCTCTTTGTTTACCAATTTGATTCGATCGTAAACCACTGTCCGTTTACCATCCATCGCTATTGGTGAGGTGCGAAGATCCGGCATCCAGTATGGCCAATACTCCAGTCCTTGCGCACCATAGGCCAGGTTGCTGTAAAGCTGAAGCCGCAGGGCAGGGATGGTGGGTATTGGATGTAGTTCATTGTATGAGCAGGCAAGGGCAAAAGCCCAGAATGGTCTATTCAGTTTTTTGGCCTCTGCTGAGAATATCTCCAGTCCTTCGTACCATCTCTCATGAATGCCATCAACCAAAACAGGATAAAAATCGAAGGAGAGCAGTCGTGAAGAAACCTCTCTGGCGAAGGTGCTTACATATTCAGCGTAAGTGGTTGTCCCCAAAGCTTCGGTTTTTGTGGTATGAATGCTTGCGATCAGATTCACGAAACAAAAATGGTTGCTGTCGACCGCTTCTATCTTTTTGGCCCAGTCGCCCAACTCTGCAAAATCTTTGCGAACTGGCTCATCCCGCAAATAATATCCGGCCAGTGCCGGATGGTTCATAAACCGCCTGACCGTCTTTTCAGGTTCTGTCTTCAATTCAGGGCAGGAGGTAACCATCCTGATTCCGACCTGTTGTGCCAGATCAAGCGCTTGCTGCATGGCTTCAGCATTCGGATAGTTGGACAGGTTTACATTAATTCCCATTTCCTTTAGCTCCCTGAACCGCTCAACGTTCGTTTCTTCGGCAGGAATGCCCGCCCACGCCATGATTGGCAGCGGCTTATCCGATGTTATCTTTTCCTGGGCCATTACACCGGCCAAAATGATCATGGTAAAAAGGGAGAGTAATGCAATTTTTCTCATTGGTGCAATATTGTATTAGTTCGAAGTTGTGGACATGGATGGTGGCGCAGCAGCCGGTTCACTTCCCCAATTTTTATTCGGTTGAGCTCCCATCAGGAAGATTAAAGTTCCTCCGTTTTTGATTACGGCATGGTCGAACCACGCCTTGTTCAGTGGTTTGCCATTTAAAGTTGCAGATTGAATGTATTTGTTTGCTTTGGAGTTGTTCTTTGTCTCGATAACGAACTCTTTTGCTTTGTTGAACGATTGATCCAGATGCAAAACAACCCTTTCGAATTCCGGACTTCCGATTAGCCAGACGTTTTGTCCGGGTGCAACCGGATAAAAGCCCATAGCGCTTAACACGTACCACGCCGACATTTGACCCATGTCCTCATTGCCGCAAAGTCCTGCGGGTCCTGAACTGTATAAGCTGTCAGCTACTGTTCTGACTATACTTTGTGTTTTCCATGGAGCGCCCGCGTAATTGAACAGATAGGCCGTGTGATGGCTCGGTTCATTGCCATGCGCGTATTGCCCGATCAGTCCGGTAATATCTGAAACGCCGCTTTTAACTTCAGAGCTAATCGTGAAAAGAGAATCAAGTCTTTCTACAAACCGTTTCCGTCCGCCTTCCAGGTTAATCAAACCTTTTACATCATGAGGGACGAACCAGGTGTATTGCCAGGCATTCGCTTCGGTGTAATGACGGTCCTTGCCATGCCCGACGAAAGTAGGGTCAAATGGCGAAAGCCACGATCCATCCTTGCTTTTTGGCCGGGCAAATCCGGTTGTTATGTCTATTATATTTTTGTAGTTAGCGGCTCTTTTCATAAACATTTCGGAGTCATCGGTTTTACCGAGCGCTTTTGCCAACTGGGCATCACACCAGTCATTGTATGCGTACTCCAACGTTTTGGATACGGATTCTTTAACCTCTTCATAAGGAACATATCCCAACTTTTTGTAGGATTCCAAACCTGTGCGTCCTTCTGACCGGCAGTCAACAGGAGGGGCTTCCATCGCATTTTTCCTGGCCGCTTCGTAGGCTTTCGCCAGATCAAAATTCCGGATTCCTTTCTGCCAGGCGTCCAGAATGGCAGCTACCGGATGGTCGCCGATCATATCATTGGTATAACTGTTTCCAAACTGCTGGGGAGTTGGCATCCAGCCTCCCTGTTCGTATTGTGCAATCCAGGTATTGATGGCATCATTGTTTCTTTCCGGTTCTATCAAAGTCAGCAGGGGCATTTCGGCCCTGAAGGTATCCCAAAGCGAAAAATCACTGCGGTAGGTAAAACCCTTGGCCGTGTGTACTTTATCGTCAAGACCCATGTATTTCCCATCAACGTCACCGAAAGTAGCCGGAAACAACAGTGAATGGTAGAGCGCTGTATAAAAAGTAATCAGCTTATCTTTTTGATAGGTTTCACCGTTGCTATTGTTCATCTGGACGTCAATCTTACTCAAAGCTGTGTTCCATTTTGTCCTGGCATTTTCCCTGATTCGGGCAAAATCCCAGCCTGGTATTTCTTTGTCCAGGTTCAGGCGTGCCTGGGCGATGCTGGTATAGGATATCCCGACTTTTACTTCTATGGTTTCGTTTTCTGAAGTGACATAATCGACATAAGCGCCAATCTGTGGTCCGGAATCTTCCTTTGAACCTGATTTAATATTTTTTTGGTTCCAGGTTCCGGATGAATGAAATGGCTTGCTGAATTTGGCGCAGAAATAGACATTCTGATTGTCAATAAATCCGTATGACAAGCGATGTCCCTCAATTTCAGTATCATTCACAATTTTTACCTGCGCATCCGTGCATTTGTCGCCAATGCCATGCTTCATGTCTATCAGAATATGGGAAGCATCGGATTTTGGAAAGGTATATCGATGGTAACCAGCCCGTTCCGAAACTGTCAATTCGACTTTAATCGCGTAATCTTTGAGGGTAACGGCATAATAACCGGGTGATGCCTGCTCTTCCTGATGCGAAAACCTTGACCTGTATCCTTCTCCTGGTTTGTCTTTTGCACCCGGCAGAATTTTCAATGATCCGGTAGTGGGCATTAGCATGATATCGCCCCAGTCGCCTGCGCCCATTCCACTCCTGTGCAGATGACTGAATCCCATAATCGATTTGTCGCTGTAGTGGTATCCCGAACACCAGTCCCAGCCGCTGATATCTGTGTCTGGACCCAGTTGAACCAACCCTCCGGGAAGCGCAGCCCCGGGAAAGGTGTGCCCATGGTAATCCGTTCCAATGAAAGGATTCACCAGATCAACATGGTTTTTTTTGGCAAATGAAGTGATGATCAGGCTGGTTAGGCCGATTACCATGATCATTCTTAATGGTATGTATCTGATTTTATTCATCTTATATAATTAGTTCAGTTTATTTTTCAGTTGAAAACATATAAATTGCGGCGTCTCCAGGATCCAGTTCGATTGAACTTTCGTAAGTAGAGGCCGGAACAATTGTCCCGTCTTTCAATACTTTTTTTAGTGATTCGTCGCCCGCAACGGTAAGATTTATTGAGGCAAGGTGGTTCTTGTTGACTACCACTACAAAGGTATTTGCTCCATTTTCAAGTACCGAAACCAAAGCAGGTGCCCCGTTGGTTTCCAATACCCGAATTGCTTTAGGAAGGTTGATCAATCGACTGGTTCCTTTTGGAATCATCGCTTTGCCAGTATGTTTTACACTGATCACTTTTGCTCCCAGGAAAACTGCCGAGAGCGCCTGAATTTCAGCTCCCATTTGCTTTATCCGATCAAAAACGACGGTTCTTTTGCCCCGTGCATTGATTGGTCCACCCCGATCATCCTCCACTGCGGCCGTACTTACAGGAGTTCTGTCCCAATACTCATAATAGCAGATTCCTTGCGCTCCATAGGCTAAATTGCTGTATATCTGAACTCTTAAGGCAGTCAATGACTGAGGGTTCAGGTGTTCTTCGTCATAATTCGAGGTCAGGGCAAATGCCCAAAATGGCAAACCCGCTTTTTTGGACTCTGCTGAGATCAGCTCCAGATTTTCGTACCAGGTTCTTGACAACCGGTTATACATGACCGGATAATAGTCGAACGAGACAATCTGAACCGGCATTTGCTTTAGGAACTCGTGCACGTAATCCACATAACTTTCAGTTCCCAAAACTGAAGGGCTTGCAAAGTTTGGCCAGATATTTACGTACCTCAAATTCTTGTTGTCGACGGTTTGAATCCTTTTACACCAACCGGCCAGTTCAGGAAAAAGGTTCATGCCCGGTTCGTCGTAAATGTAGTAGCCACCCATCGCCGGATGGTTCATAAACAATTTTGCAGTCTTCTCCGGTTCGCTTTTCAATTCAGGGCAGGAAACAAGAAGTTTAATACCTGCTTTTGCCGCCAAATCCAGGCCATTTTTCATGGCATTAACATCAGGAAAATTGTCAATAGCGAGGTTGATCCCTGACTCTTTCAGCTCATTGAATCGGGCAATATTGATTTGATCCATGGGAATGAAAGCGTAGGCAAGAACCGGCATCACCCCCTTATCAATTAACTTCCCCTGAGAAAAAAGTGATAAGGAGAGAAGAAATGAAAATACGATTGTTGAAAAGGCCTTCTTCATTTTTTATTTTTTTACGGTAGGGAACATAAATATGGAGGCATCTCCGGCATCAAGTTCCATAGTGCTTTCATAAGCGCTGGCTAGTACAATTGTCCCATCTTTCAATACCTTTTTTAGTGTTTCATTGCCAGCGACAGTGAGATTTATTGAGGCTAGGTGGTTCTTGTTTACTATCACGACAAAGGTATTTGCTCCATTTTCAAGTACCGAAACCAAAGCAGGCGCCCCGTTGGTTTCAAGCACACTGATGGCTTTTGGCAGATGGATCAGGCGACTGGTCCCCTGTGGAATCATTCCTTTGCCGGTATGTTTTAC
>JAVHPO010000099.1:0-1037 GCA_036170635.1 Prolixibacteraceae bacterium
GGCAATCTTAAAATTCCTGAACACAAAATTGACAAAACCCGAACAATCAAAGCCCTTTTTCGGATTGGAACTTGCGTAATGGTAAGGAGTACCCAGGAAACGCCTTGCATAAGAGATAAGCTCTTCCCTGTCGACAGAAACTTTCTGAGGAGGCCGATTGTCAACTGCTATGCGTGGCACCTTTCCCAGGCCTGAAAGCGAAATCGTCATCATCACAAGCAGGGCAAGGAGGGGTATTGGTTTTTGCATATCAATCTATTTTTACAGATCAGTACTTACCGATCCGGGCTTGTCTGATTGTTGAGATCAAAAGTAATCAACCAAACAGATTCTGCAAAAATCCAAATTAAAACCAAACATCCCAAATAAAAATTCTAACTTAGCAAGATGATAAAACGTGTTTTAATACTTCTTTTGGTGTTGTTACCAATGCTGAACAAAGCAGGTTCAGTCAATTTTTCAGATATGGAAGAAAAATTGAACATCTATTCTGTTTTGAATTTATCAGTATATGGATTGTCAAATGAAGCATTCCAACTTGCTGTCAAAGGCTTCGAGAAATTGAAGGAAGAGGGAAAATTACTGAATTCATCGATCCTGACCATCATAGATTTCTCTCAATCGAGCACAAAAAAGCGCATGTACGTAATCGATCTGGTCAAAAAATCGCTGTTGTACCAAACCTATGTCGCCCATGGCAGAAACACCGGCGAGGAGTACGCAAAGAATTTCTCCAACGAATCAGGGACTTTCAAAAGCAGTTTGGGATTTTACATCACTGGGCACCTGGCCATCGGATCAAAAGTAGGACTTTCGCTTGTCCTTCAAGGTATTGAAAAAGGAATTAACGACAAGGCGTTGCAGCGGGAGATTATTATCCATGGCGCCGACTACGCCACGGAAGCATTTATTCAGAAAACCGGCCGGCTGGGCAGGAGCCTGGGATGCCCGTCCCTTCCTCCAAATCTCATCAAACCTGTGGCCGAGACCATCAAAGAGGGCACTTGTTTGTTTATTTACCAGCACGACGAAGATTA
>JAVHPO010000100.1:0-5057 GCA_036170635.1 Prolixibacteraceae bacterium
GGGTATTTCGCAAACAGATAACCTGAATGAATTTCTTAAGTCAATCCATCAATCGCTAAAGAAACTTCTGTATGCCGAGAACTGTTTTGTAGCGATCTATGATGAGAATTCAGGTCTCTTTAGTTTCCCCTATTTTGTTGATCAGTTGGATCCCATGCCCGAACCACTGGCTATGAAGAATAGTGTTACCTCCTATGTATACCGCACCGGACAACCCTTGCTACTTACACCAGAAGTATCCCAAAGGCTCGAGGAACAAAACTTAATTGAGTTAATAGGTTCGCCCTCCCCTTCATGGATTGGTGTGCCGCTAAAGACGCCCTCAAAAACAATTGGGGTTTTGGTCCTTCAACACTACGAAGAGGAGAATGTATATTCGAAACGCGACATTCAATTTCTCTATACAGCTGCGAGCAAAATCGCGATAGCCATTGAACGCAAGCAAGCCGAAATAGTGCTTCGCGAGAGTGAAAATATTTTGCGCTCGATCACAGACTCAGCCCACGATGCCATTATCATGATAGATGCTGAAGGTCTGATCTCCTATTGGAACCCGGCTGCCGAGCGTATTCTTGGGTATACCAGATCAGAAGCTATTGGCAAGAACATGCACAATTTAATCGCACCACCGCGTTTTCATCAGGCGCACTTCGCCGCATTCCCCATTTTTCAACAAACCGGACAAGGGGCTGCCGTTGGCAAAACACTGGATCTGGAAGCTTTAAGAAAAGACGGAAACGAAATTTCCGTACAATTTTCCCTTTCGGCAATCCAAATTAACAACAGTTGGCATGCAGTTGGGGTTCTTCGGGATGTCACTGATCAAAAGAAAATTGAGCAGGCCCTCGTCAAAGCAAAGCTGGAAGCCGAGATGGCCAACAAATTCAAAAGCATATTCCTGGCAAATATGTCGCACGAGATTCGAACTCCGCTCAATGCCATCATTGGATTTTCGCAATTGATGAACCGCGACAAGTTGCTGTCCGACTCGCAAAAGGAGTACACGGTCTCTATTATCCACGCGGGTGAGCATCTTTTGTCGCTTATCAATGACATTCTTGAATTGTCGAAGATTGAAGCGGGCCGGGTCGTTTTAAATCCTGCAGATATAGATCTTTTTGCGCTATTGGATGATATTCAAATGATTTTCCATGAACGTACACAATCCAAAAACCTACAATTTCTATTTGAGAAAGATGACGATCTGCCACGATATATCTTTATAGATGAAAGTAAGTTACGTCAGATTTTTGTCAATCTTATCGGGAATGCGCTCAAATTCACAGAGGAAGGAGGCATCGCTGTTCGTGCACGGGTCGACTCTATTGGGGTCAATAAAAAAATGCTGGTAGTCGAAGTCCAGGATTCCGGGCCAGGTATCCCTTTGAATGAGATGGACAAACTCTTTAAACACTTTGAGCAAACGAGTTCAGGCATCAACAAAGGAAGCGGTACCGGGCTTGGGCTTGCTTTAAGCCGCGAACTGGCACTATTGATGGGTGGGGATATCGCCGTAACCAGTGAAGTTGGGATGGGATCGATTTTTACTTTCCAGGTTGAGATTAAAGATGGCAACGCGGATGCGATTGAAAAAAGTGCACCAAAAGGAGTAATTGGTATTGAAAGCAGCGATACCACCTATCGGATTTTGGTCGTTGATGACAGGAACGATAACCTGAAAGTTGCTGCCAATCTGCTCAAATTGGTTGGATTTGAAACCAACGAAGCGGTTAACGGCGAAGAAGCCATTGAAAAATTTGAAGCGTGGAGCCCTCATCTCATTTTAATGGACATGCGCATGCCTGTCATGGACGGTTACGAGGCTACCCGTCGGATCAAAGCTACGGAAAAAGGGCAGAAAACGCCAATAGTTGCACTGACAGCCAGTACTTTCGAAGACGAGCTGAAGAAAATACAGGAGTTGGGAATGCAGGGATATATCCGCAAACCCTTCAGGGAAAACGATCTGTTTAGCACCATCGGGAAGATACTCGGGATTAATTACATCTATGAAAACGAATCTAATGATATGCCAACCAACTATAGCCACGACAATGATACGATTGCCCTGGATATTAAAAAAATACCAAATAGTTTGTTGTTGAAAATGCAGAATGCCCTTGATGTTGCCGATTTGGATCTTTTGGTCCAACTGATTAATACCATGGAAACTGACAATGCTGAACTTTCAAAGCTCCTCCTGAATCTGGCCACAGATTACGATTACGATCAATTGCAGGAAATTTTACACATGAAGGAGAAAAACAAATGAATGAAGATAATCTGTTGACCGAAGATATTGCCGATATTCTTATTGTAGATGATGTCGCCGCCAACCTGAAGATTTTGGGATTTATCCTAAAAAAGGAGGGCTATAAAGTGCGGCCTGTCCCCAGTGGGACGTTAGCTTTGCAGGCTGCTGTAAAGGAGAAACCTGATCTGATTCTGCTGGATGTCATGATGCCCGATTTGGACGGGTTCGAAGTTTGCAGGCGGTTAAAATCAGACCAAAAATTGGCCGATATACCGGTCATTTTTATTAGCGCTTTAAATGATACCGATGATATTGTCAATGCCCTAAGAGCTGGTGGAGTCGATTTCATTACCAAACCTTTTAAAGCGGAAGAGGTCATCGCCAGGGTAAAGACACACCTAAAGCTTTACCAGCAAAGCAGGACTCTTCAGGAACAAAGCAAAAAGCTTCAGGAATTGGTAGCTACCAAAGACAAATTTTTTTCCATCATCGCCCACGACCTTCGCGGTCCGTTGGGTGGCTTCATGTCATTGACCGAATTGTTGGCTGATGACTCATTTGAAATTTCAGGTGAAGAGCAAAAAGAGATGAACCGCGACTTGTACAATTCATCTAGAAATCTCTTTAATCTGCTCGAGAATTTACTTGTTTGGGCCCGAATGCAACAAGGTCAGATTGTCTTTGATCCGGTACAAATAAATTTGCAGGAATTGGTCTCTGAATCTATCAGGACATTGGAAGATGCCATCCGGAAAAAGGAGATCCGGGTTGCCGTACAATTACCTGAACACCAGCATGTGTATGCCGATTCCAATATGCTCCAATCCATTGTCCGAAACCTTATTTCAAATGCAGTTAAGTTTACTCCCAAAGGGGGTAATGTGACTGTCTCTTCCTATTCCACGGAAAATAATACCACCGTCATTGGTGTAAAAGATACTGGAATTGGCATGAACAGTACCATGACCGCAAATCTTTTCCGACTGAACGTTAACAACAGCCGTCCGGGCACCGAAGGTGAACAAAGTACCGGATTGGGTCTGCTTCTTTGTAAGGAATTTGTAGACAAACATGGTGGGGAAATATGGGTTGAAAGTGTTGAAGATGAAGGCACTTCATTCTATTTTACCATTCCGGCCAACACAATTTCGCATCAAATTGCCCTTGCCGATCAGGAGAAAGATAAGATAGAGAATCTAAAGATATTGATCGCTGAAGACAATGAGAATTCAGAAGTTTTGATGAGAATTGTCACCAATACTTTTAGTAACCGTACTCTGGTGGCATCAACCGGAGCGGAGGCGGTTGAAATTTGCCGGGTAAATCCTGACATCGATCTTGTTCTGATGGATATTAAAATGCCCGAACTGGATGGTTATGAAGCAACCCAAAAAATTCGTCAGTTTAACCAAAAAGTTGTGATCATTGCACAAACAGCCTTCGGAACTGAAGGCGACAGGAAGAGGGCAATTGAGGCAGGCTGTAATGACTACATCTCAAAACCAATAGAGATTTCCGTGTTGGTTGAGTTAATTCAAAAGTATTTGAAAAAATAGTTGTATTGTACAAATTATCCATGGAGAAAATAGATTGGGGAATCATCGGTTGTGGTAATGTGACCGAGCTGAAAAGCGGTCCGGCTTTCAGCAAAATAGATCATTCCAAACTTGTGGCCGTGATGCGCAGGGATGGACAAAAAGCAGCCGATTATGCCAGGCGGCATGGTGTTGCGAAGTGGTACTCCGATGCCACTCAATTGATCAGTGATCCGGAGGTAAATGCGGTTTATGTGGCTACACCACCCGACACCCACGCATCCTATGCCATTGAAGCAATGAGAGCAGGAAAGCCTGTCTATGTCGAAAAACCGATGGCCCGCAACCACCAGGAATGCAAGGAGATGCTTCGGGTATCTGAAGAGACTGGAATGCCACTTTTCGTAGCCTATTACCGTCGGTCGCTCCCTGCTTTTTTAAAAGTAAAAGAGCTGATTGACAATGGCATCCTTGGAAAACCCCTAAATGTAAATATTCGCCTGCATTTGGCGTATGGTGAAAAAGACCAATTTCCTGATAAGCAAACCTGGCATACCAATCCGGCCATTGCAGGCGCCGGTCACTTTTACGATCTGGCCTCCCACCAGTTCGATTTCCTTGATTTTCTATTTGGACCGGTGACCGAAGTACGGGGTATCGCCAAAAATTTAGCCGGATTTTACCCTGCAGAAGATACGGTTTCAGCAACCTTCTCTTTCGAATCGGGAGTGACAGGAACCGGAAGCTGGTGTTTCGTCGTCAGCCCTGAGGCCGAAGAGGATGTCATCGAAATATCGGGCACAAAGGGAAAAGTATCCTTTTCCTGCTTCAAGCATTCTGATGTACAATTACTAACCTCTGACGGTTTGAAAAACTTCAGTTTCCAAAATCCGGAAAATATATCCCATTTCCTCATTCAGCAGGTCGTTCATGAATTACGTGGTGAAGGGAAATGCGTGAGCACCGGCTATTCCGCTGCACGCACCGGTTGGGTACTGGAAGAGATCGTGAAAACATATTATGAAACAAGAAATTAAGAATCTGTTTAAATTCATAAGAACAATAGTTGAACCCACTTTGGGGTTCTTTATATTTGTCTATGCTTCACTCCCCCGGTTTCACCGGGGGTTATTGACATTCAAGTCCTTCGGACTTTTTTGATTCGTAGAACCCTGAAGGGGGTTTAATATGAATAACCCCCGGTGAAACCGGGGGTAGATGAGATATATGATGCGGCAACCCCGAAAGGTTTGAACAGCTTATATCTT
>JAVHPO010000101.1:0-5046 GCA_036170635.1 Prolixibacteraceae bacterium
CTTTGACAAATCGGCCTCCAAAGTTGATAAAATCAATGCCGGCGAAAACTACATCTCCGACATCTCCAGCGAACTTTGGCAGGAAGCACTAACAAAAAAGACACTAAGTGCTACTACAGATTTTGCAAAACTCTCTGAATGTCAAGCTATCCTGATCTGCGTTCCCACACCCCTCGATCCGTTTCACAAACCCGATATGAGTTTCATCGAGGCAGCCTGCAAGGCCATCGGCAAAAACATGAAACCGGGAAGTTTCGTCTGCCTCGAGAGTACCACCTATCCCACTACCACCGAACATTTCGTTCTTCCCATCCTCGAAAAGGAATCCGGACTTAAACATGGTACCGATTTCTGGCTGGCCTTCTCCCCCGAACGGGTCGATCCGGGCAACAAGACCTACTTTACCCGCAACACCCCCAAAGTTTTGGGCGCCCTCGACGAGGCCGGGCTAACCATTGGCAAGGCCATCTACTCCCTGGCCGTTGATACCATTTATCCTGTCAGTTCACCGCGCGTAGCCGAGATGGTTAAGATCCTGGAGAATACCTACCGGCTGGTCAATATCAGCATGATCAATGAGATGGCGCTGCTTTGCGGCAAGATGGATATCGACATCTGGGAGGTGATCGACGCGGCCAAAACAAAACCATACGGTTTTCAACCCTTCTATCCCGGTCCTGGTATAGGCGGACACTGCATCCCGCTGGATCCGTTCTACCTCGAATACATCGCCAAGAAGTTCAACTTCGACCTGACGATGATCAACACGGCCGGGCATATCAACATGATGATGCCACACCGAATGACACTCAAGATTGCCTCCGCGCTCAACCGCAACAAAAAATCGATCAATGGCAGTACCATCCTCTTTCTGGGTGTAGCTTACAAACCCGATATTGATGACGAACGAGAATCCCCGGCACTCAAAATCATTGACGAAGTAGCGCAAAAAGGGGGAGATATCCATTACCATGATCCCTATGTCCCGACAATGGAGACAAGTAGGGGACTGAAATTTCAATCGGAAGCCCTTTCCGCCGAACTGCTCCAGAAATCAGATTGTGTGGTGATCACTACCCGTCATTCGGCCTTCGACATGGAATGGATCGTTCAAAATTCGCAGCTCATTGTGGATCTGCGCAATGCTGTGAAAGTTGCATCCGAGAAGGTTTATAAATTGTAACTTGATGAAATTGAAACAGGGAAACGGAGATAATAGGTTTATTGAATATCAAGATAATATAAACCTTATTTTTTTAGATCAATCTTAGTAGAACAGGTGATGTGAGGAGATCCGGATCTTATTACCTTATTTATGAATATCTTGAAATAAGATAATAAGATTAGTTTTCAATCCAATTCGAATTTTCTACTAAGATTAAAAAACTGAAGATAAGATTTATATTATCATTATTTTATCAATTACATCCAATACGATTAGCACCTCAACCGATTCCTTCCGTTCGTGCAATTCGTAATAATTCGTGAAATCCGTAACATGACAAATTTCTTCTCCCACGAAACCGCCATCATCGATCCCGGTTGCACCATCGGAGCCGGCACTAAAATCTGGCACTTTTCCCATATCATGTCCGGCGCAGTAATCGGTGAAAACTGCAACATTGGACAGAACGTTGTCATCTCGCCCGATGTAGTGCTGGGCAACAACGTGAAAGTGCAAAACAATGTCTCACTATACACAGGGGTCATTTGCGAGGATGACGTCTTCCTCGGACCCTCCTGTGTCTTCACCAATGTCATCAATCCACGCAGCCATGTCAACAGGAAGAATGAATACGCGAAAACTACCGTGAAATTAGGCGCCTCCATCGGTGCAAATGCCACCATTGTCTGTGGCAACGACATTGGCGAATATGCATTCGTGGGCGCCGGCGCGGTCGTGACCAAAACTGTCGAGCCATACGCCCTTGTTGTCGGCAATCCTGCTATCCAGATTGGCTGGATCTCCGAATATGGAGTCCGCCTCCATTTCGACGACTCCGGCCATGCTGTTTGTGCCGAAAGCGGAGACAAATACGAACTTAAAAACGAATCTGTCAGGAAAATTTGAGGCATCTTTTAGTGTCCTTTGTGCATTCCTTTGCGTCCTTCTGGTTAAATTTCTATTTTCAACTTTTCATGGATTTTCCTCAAATCTCAATCATAACTGTCGTTTACAATTCTGCCAAAACACTTGAACAAACGATGTTAAGTGTTCTGAACCAGAGTTATCCTGCCAGGGAATACATCATTATCGATGGAGGAAGCACGGACGGCAGTCTGGATATTATCCGAAAATACGCGTCACAACTGACCTTCTGGGTAAGTGAACCCGACAAGGGAATTTATGATGCCATGAACAAAGGCATCGCCAGGGCAAAAGGGGAACTGATCGGAATTCTCAACGCGGACGACTGGTATGAACCCGAAATACTCAACGATGTTGCCAATCAGTATCTCGAAACCGGAAAAACCCAGGTGATCCATGGCATGATGCGAAATTTTCAGAACGGCAGCTTTTACAACATCACCGGGAATTCGATCCTAAGACTCAGGTACGATATGATTCAACATCCAACCTGTTTTGTGCCAAAAAAGATCTATGAAACCTTAGGAAATTTCGATACAACCTACAAATATTCAGGAGATTATGACCTGATAATGAGATATGTAAAAAGTGGCGTTCCATTCAGTTTCATGGAAAAGATATTGGTCAACTTCAGGTTGGACGGGGCCTTATCCAAGCCGCACGCAGATGTGGAGATGTGGAAAGTCCGCATGAAGTACGGGCTCATTTCGAAGGCGGAAGGATTGATCCGACTTTGTTTAGTTCCAATCAAAATTCTTCTGAAAAAAATTCGATTCGTTGTATAAAAGTATCACACGGAGTTTCACAGAGCAAAATCGGTAATTTAATTTCATGTTTGAGATACAATAGTTCGGTAAATTTTAATATAAATATCTGAATATCAGTAAAATAAATCAAAAATAAGTGTGAAATAATTTGGTTAAAACCTTAAAAATCAGTAACTTAAAAGATTATTCCGTAATTTTTTAGTTATGATTCCTAAGGTTAAAAGTTTGATTATCAGTGTATTAGAAAATGAGGTTTTTAACAGACTGAATAAATCCCGCAAAGACTTTATTATTAGCGTTCTTTGGCATATTTTGAGCATCAAAGGTAGGATAAATTTCTTGCAACTTGGAAGGTTCAGCCCTCTTTGTGAGCAAACGTATCGAAATCAGTTTGAGAAAGAATTTGACTTCCTCTCCTTTAATAAGCAGTTGATCAATCAAACAATTTCTTGTGAATGCGCTGTTGCATTAGACCCAAGTTATATTCCCAAAGCTGGCAAGGCTACTTACGGCAGGGGAAGATACTGGTCTGGCGTTGCCGGCGCAGCAAAATGGGGATTGGATCTATGTGGTTTTGCTGTTGTTGATATTGTCAATAATACAGCATTGCATCTAAAAGCCTGGCAGACTCCACCTGCAGTTGAATTGGCTGATAAAGGATTGACCCTGTTGAGTTATTATGCAAGTCTGGTGAGAGAGAATGCAGCATCGTTCAAAGAGTATTCCAACTATATATTAGCCGATGCCTATTTCGCTAAAAGACCTTTTGTTGATGCAGTTCTATCTACAGGAATGCACTTCATCAGCCGATTAAGGGATGACAGCGTATTAAAGTACCGATTCACTGGTGAACCTACAGGAAAAAAAGGAGCTCCAAAGAAGTTTTCCGGTTTGGTGGATGTTAACAACTTTGATCCTAATCAATTTTCCTTAGATCTGTCCAACGAAGAGATTACGGTCTATTCGGCAGTTGTTTACTCGAAGGCATTCAAAATGGACATCAAGCTGGCAAAGAATGACTGGTTATCTACCAAAGAAAACAAAGACAAACCATTCTCAATGTCGGATTACAAAACGCAGTATAACAACACCTTAATGCTCGAACGATTTATGTGCATGTTTGCTATCAACCCAAACACACCTAAAAATCAAAAAATATTCAAAGAACTATTGATTTATGGCAGAATTGCCGCTTAAAATTTAACGAACTATTGTTTTTTATAACTCCGTTGGATAAACAACCAACGCCATTGAACGAACATTTCCAACCTTTTAAACAAAAAAGTCGGAAATTGCACCAATTATTTTTTGTAATTATGTCAAAAAACTCCAAACAAATCCACATTTTGTTTGGAGTTTTGAATTTAATGAGTAACTTCGCTACTCAATTAACCTAAGTTGAATGCTCGGCGACCTGATAACATCCAAGACCAGAATACGGTTGTTGTTGAAGTTTTTTCTCAACAGCAGCACCCAGGCTTACCTGCGTGGTTTGGAGAGCGAATTTGGCGAATCAACCAATTCCATACGTTTGGAACTGAACCGTTTCGAGCAGGCCGGCCTCATTGTTGCCCATGACTTGGGAAACCGCAGGATCTATTCAGCAAACACCTCCTACCCACTCTACCCCGAAATTAAGAATCTGTTGCACAAACATTTGGGCATCGATCAAATACTTGAACAAATAATTGAAAAACTGGGATCGGTAGAAGAAGTTTACCTGACCGGTTCGTTCGCGCATGGAAGCGACGGCCCCAATATCGACGTACTCCTTGTTGGAAACGATATTGACACCAATTATCTGGATGTACTGATCAACAAGGCCAAACCGTTGTTACAAAAAAACATCTGTTACAAACTCATCGATACGCTGCAGTTCAAATCGACTTACCAGGTGATGAGCAATAAAGATATGCTGCTTTTGTGGCATCAGAAAAAATAAGCCGGTCCTCCCCCCTCAAGGGTCGATCCGGGAAAATGTCGTAATCGCTAAAATAGCAGTCCTTTTTTACACCAAATGGGACTGAGGAGGCGAAGCTGCGGGACGACGGGGACGACTAGGATCATTAGGACGACTTGGACGACTTGGGAAGATGGGGGCTCGGTGAATGTGAAAATTGGGAAATGTGAAAATTATTAGCGACACAATCCTTAGTTTCCCGACCACCATTATGAGAATTTGCAAATCAT
>JAVHPO010000102.1:0-21703 GCA_036170635.1 Prolixibacteraceae bacterium
CTAATAAGGTAATAAGGTTGTGGTTATCTCTTCTCGTTCTGTTTCTACTAAGGTTACCCAAAAAAATAAGGTTTTACAGATTCTGTTTTAGTACAATCAATAGGATTGCAAATGCTTGCTAAAAAGTTAAAAAAATAAATTTAAACAGTTTCTAAGTTATGAGATATAAGAAATGAGACTTTTTTAGCTGAACTCATCATCACATCATCACATTAGCACATCATCACATCATGAACAAGACCCAGCTTTTCGAACAGATCAAAAAGAAACAGTCATTCCTCTGTGTCGGATTGGATTCCGATATTCAGAAGATACCCCAGTTTTTACTCGATACATCTGATCCGATCTTCTATTTTAACCAGAAGATTATTGACGCTACAGCAGCCTATTCTGTAGCATACAAACCAAATCTTGCCTTTTACGAATCAAATGGCCTGGATGGTTGGAACAGTCTGGAGAAAACTGTGCACTACATTCGCGAAAAATACCCAGAAATTTTCATTATTGCGGATGCCAAACGCGGGGATATTGGAAACACCTCAGCCATGTATGCCAAAACATTTTTTGAAACCTATCAATTTGATGCAGTTACCATTGCCCCCTACATGGGAGAGGATTCGGTAACGCCGTTTTTGGGATATTCTGACAAATGGGTGATCCTGCTGGCGCTTACCTCCAACAAGGGCGCCTTCGATTTTCAGTTTGAAGTGAACCCCAATGGAGAAAAGCTTTTTGAGACGGTCTTACACAAATCGCAAAAATGGGCTGATTCTGACCAGATGATGTATGTGGTTGGCGCCACCAAAGCGGTTGAACTGGAAGGAATCAGAAAGATCGTTCCCAACCACTTTTTGCTGGTGCCTGGAGTTGGGGCGCAAGGCGGCAGTTTGAGTGAAGTTGCCAAATATGGAATGAACGACCAATGCGGACTGTTGGTGAACTCATCCAGGGCTATTTTGTATGCTTCCGGAACTGCAGATTTTGCAGAAAGGGCGGGTGAAGCTGCTTCGGAGGTACAGAATGAAATGAAAATACTTCTGGCAAAGAAAGGATTAATTTAAACAGTTTCTTCGCCTAATTCTAAACAAAAATATCTAATTGACAGACATTTATGTTTTGTGGTCTTGTTCCATTTTCTTATTGAGATTCAAAATGAAAACGTTACAGAACGTTAAAAGATGTTTTCTTCCTGATTTTTTAGGTAGAATAATTACTTTTGTTATGATTTTGTAATTTAAATAGAAAGCATGGTTGGTAAATTGTTGACTTTGGTTCTGGGGTGTTTACTTCTTATTGAAGGGAATACTTATGGAGTAAACCCACAACAGAACAAGGAGAAATCAAAGACATATCCCTATTTGGCTTATCTGCCAAATGGCTACAAAGAATCTTTAGGAAAAGAGTGGCCTTTAATTATTTACCTTCACGGTAGTTCCTGTAAGGGCAGTAATCTTGAACGATTGAAAAAATATGGACCCCCATTCTACCTGGATCGTGGCATGCAGGTGGATGCCATCGTGATCTCGCCTCAATGCCCGTCGAACCGGAACTGGGTTTATGGCGACTGGTTCGAATCATTTTACTCCGAAATACTTGCAAAATATCATGTTGATCCATCCCGTGTATACTTAACAGGAATGAGTTTGGGTGGTTTTGGAACATGGAATCTCGCTTCCAGATATCCGCAATATTTTGCTGCCATCATGCCCTTGTGCGGAGGTGGCAGACCGGATATGGCAGAGGCCATCAAAGATATGCCGACCTGGGTTTTCCATGGTGAGAAAGACAGAAGGGTTAGATTGAACAGATCGGAGGAGATGGTAGAAGCCATGCAGGGAATGGGATCAAGGCCTAAATTCTCTGTATTGAAAGGAGAGGGGCACGATATCCATCATATCTACTCGGAACAAAATGTTTATGAGTGGCTGCTGGCACAACATAAGAGCGTCTATGAGAAATTGGTTAGTCTGAATTTCTGGTCACCGAAGACCGATTCTGTTATTTCACAGAAAAAGGAGGAGCTTATCAAAGAGGTTCAGAAATCCAGTATTGCAGAGAAATTTATTCTCAAAAGCCAGGCTCAGCCCCCAACCCCAACTGAAACTGTTAAATCATTTCTGTTAAATTTCTTCAAGCCGAAACCATTTGAGCAGTCCTCTTTGAAGTAGTGACTAAAATGACTAAAATGACTAAAGTGACTAGAGTACTTGGATACTCTGGTCATTTTTGTTTGGAGTCCCTAACTTTATTAACTTTAGTCACTTTAGTTCACTTTAGTCACTGCCAATGAAAATGACCAAAACCTACAACTGGGGCATCCTTGCTCCCGGAAGCATCGCCGGAAAATTTGTTGCTGAGCTGCAGGAAGTAAAATCTGCAAAAGTATTGGCTGTCGGATCGAGAGATTTGATACATGCAAAGGAATTTGCAGCTACCTGGCAAATTGAACGTTCCTATGGTTCTTATGAAGAACTTGTGGCGGATCCTGATATTGATATTGTATACATCGCTTCGCCCCATGCCTTTCATGCCGCTCATACCAAATTGTGCCTGAAACACAAAAAGGCTGTTCTATGTGAGAAAGCATTTGCGCTCAATTCAGCCGATGTTTCAGAAATGATTGAGACTGCCAGGCAGGAGAAGCTCTTCCTGATGGAGGCTTTTATGACACCACACCAACCATCTTACCAGGAAGCCCGTAAAATCATAAATTCCGGTCTGCTGGGGGAAATTAAACACCTGCACGGTTGGTTCGGCTTCAACAAATCACCTTATGATCTGAATGGAAGGCTATTCAATCCGGCTTTGGGAGGCGGCGCCTTGCTTGATGTTGGACTTTATCCCCTTTTTGATGCACTCTGGTTTCTGGGCGAGCCTGTTCATGTAGAGGCTTTTGCAGATTTGACCCCCCATAATATAGATCAGTCTGTATCTGTCTCCATGCAATTCGACAAAGGCAAAAGCGCCTCTATTTTCGCCTCTTTTCTGGCCACCGCCGGCGTTGGTACCGACATTCTTTGTGAAAAAGGAATGCTCCGGTTACGAAGAACCAGCTCCCTCAACCAATGGCTGGAGATTAGCCTGCCTGGAGAACCGGTAAGAACTATTCATTTTGATGAGTCTTCCTGCGGATTAAAACTAGAGGCATTGGAAGTAATGAAATGCCTCGAAGAAAATAAGTTGGAGAGCACGATCATGAGTCACCATAACTCACTTCAATTGATTGGACTTCTTGATTTAGTCAGAAACAAAACGGGTATTGTTTATTAGGAATGTGATATTGGTATCTTCACTTTTTCAGTGTTTTAACTATTTTTTAACAGATAATCCTTGTTTGTTACAAAAATGTAATGGTAAAAGATTAATAAATGTGAAATATTTTTTTCACATTTGCCCCGTATTAACGTCTATTAACTAATTATTAACGTCACATGTCTAAAAAAATCATTGGAATTTTTCTGATGTGCTTGATCATGCTATGTACTTACAGCGTGATGGCACAGAATTCGATTACCGGGACGGTAACGGATGATACCGGGTCTCCGCTACCCGGAGCTAGTGTTGTTGTGAAAGGAACAACACACGGAGTCATTACTGACGCCAATGGTAAATTCAGTCTTTCCACTCCGGCCAATGCCAGATTGGTAGTCTCATTTGTTGGGATGAATAATGCTGAAATTGCAGTTGGTACCAATAAGACTTTCAACATTAAACTGACGACTTCTACCGTTGGTGTAGAAGAAGTTGTCGTAACTGCCTTGGGAATTTCACGTGAGAAAAAATCCCTTGGTTATTCTGTTGCTGAAGTGAAAGGCACGGAAATGCAGAAAGTTGCCTCACCAAATGCACTGAGTTCCCTTGCCGGTAAAGTTTCCGGTGTACAGATTAGCAACACGGGTGCTGCAGGTTCTTCTGTGAGTGTGATCATCCGTGGCGCATCTTCACTTACCAGTGACAACCAGCCTCTTTATGTCGTCGATGGTATTCCGTTGAACAACTCGCTTAGTAACATGTCCAGCCTTGGAAATGGTAATACAGTTGACTATGGTAGTGCAATTACAGACGTAAATGGGGATGATATTGAGTCTGTCTCGGTTCTTAAAGGACCTAGCGCCGCTGCACTTTATGGTTCACGTGCCGGTAACGGTGTAATTCTGATTACTACAAAATCTGGCAAAGGTGCCAAAAAAGGATTAGGTGTAACCATCAATTCAAATACTGTAATCGATAATCCATACAAGTATCTGGATTACCTAAACAACGGTTGGGGTTATGGTCCCCGTCCCTACACGCAGGATATTCGTCCGAACAATGGTAAACCTTATGCCGATGTTGACCCCACCCAGTCTGCATGGAACGGTCAGGCACTAGGTCAGGGTACTCTGGCTTATCAGTGGCCTTATCCAACTGATGCCAGCGGTAACTTAGTTGCC
Organism: Prolixibacteraceae bacterium; assembly: GCA_036170635.1. Classification (GTDB taxonomy): domain Bacteria; phylum Bacteroidota; class Bacteroidia; order Bacteroidales; family Prolixibacteraceae; genus CAINVV01. The sequence continues at coordinate 4,434 of JAVHPO010000102.1, forward strand.
ACACCGCTGGTCAATCACCCGAACAACGTTAAGAACTTCTTTCAGACCGGTTTCACCACTACCAACAACATTGAGGTTGCTGATGCCTCTGAAAGGGTCAATTACAGGTTGTCTTTCAATGACATGGAAAACAAGGGACTCATTCCCAATTCTGACTTGCACAGGAAGACAATTTCTCTGAATTCTGCCATTAAATTGAATAGCAAAATCTCGCTGAGTACTGTCATCAACTATGCACGCTCCTACGCTGGTAACCGTCCTGCTATTGGCAACGGAACTAACCCGATGCAGGCCATTTACGAACTTAACAACGAAATAGTCGGAAACCTGCTAAAAGATTACTGGAAACCAGGTCAGGTAGGTATTATGCAAAATAGCCCCTACAGGCTTGGTAGCCCGAACAGCTATGTCAACAATCCATATTTTGTGGCCAACGAGGTGAACAATAGTTTTAAACGTGACCGTGTCTATGGTGACATGCGTCTGGATGTCCAGATTCTTAAAGATCTTAGTTTCTTTGCGCGTTATGCACTGGATACCTATAGTGAAATCAGGGAAGCCAAGATTGCAAAGAGTTATACCTCTGAAAAGAATGGGTTCTATGGTGTTCAGAATCTGAACAGGCTTGAGAACAACACTGACTTCCTGTTCACCTACACCAAAAAAATATCAGATTTTAATATAACAGCATCTGCCGGAGGTAACTCCCGGTATTTCTATGCCCAGGACAACTCAATGCAGACAAAGAACGGCGGTACAGGTCTTGTAGTACCGGGAATTTATTCAATTACCAATACGCTGCAAACGAACCTTCAGGTTTCCTCCGGATCTTCCAAGAAACAGGTTTATTCATTGTATGCCCTTGCATCACTGGGCTACAAAGATTTGGCTTATCTTGATCTTACTGCCAGGAATGACTGGTCCAGTACATTGCCACCAAGTAACCGTTCTTACTTCTATCCGTCCGCATCATTGAGTTTATTGGTCAACAAGTTGTTTGATCTTGGTCCGAGCTTCTCGCTGTTTAAAGTGAGAGGAGGCATTGCTCAGGTTGGTAATGATACCAGTCCATATCAGCTGTTGGCAGGATTGAGCCCGGGCTCCTGGAATGGGCAGACAAGTTTCTCTGTACCTGGAAACCTTCTTAACCCAACACTAAAGCCTGAAATCAAGACTTCAACAGAATTTGGAGCAAATATTGATCTTTTCAAAAGCCGATTGAGATTTGAAGGAACCTATTACAATGCTGACAACCGGAACCAGATTTTGAACAATACCCTGTCTCCCTCTTCAGCTTACGGAACCCAAAAATTCAACGCCGGACTCGTTAACAGCAAGGGAATTGAACTTTCTCTGGGCGGTACGCCGATAAAAACCAAGGATTTAAGTTGGGATGTCAATTTGATTTTCTCCAGAAACGTAACAACCCTTGTAGAACTTGCTCCCGGTGTTTCTCATATTATTTTATGGACCAACGCAAAAGGTGGTGCTGAGACATGGGTAGGTGAAAAAATTGGTAACATAGTTGACGCTGAAATGGAGCGTGTAACCGACAAAACTTCACCATATTTTGGATGGCCACTGCTCGATTCAGATGGATTCGAGCAAGTCACAGGTGTGAATGAGGTTAACAACAAGAGGAACTCCCCGATCATTGGTAACTTTAACCCCGATTTCATGATGGGCTTGCAGACTTCTGTCAGTTACAAGAAATGGACTGTAAGTGCCAGTTTCGATTACAGAAAAGGTGGACAGTTTGTTTCTCAGACACTCCGTTACAACGAATCTGACCTGCATGGTTCACGAATCTTAAGCACATTTATTCATCCACCGAAAGGTGTCGATGTACCCACATGGTTGAAAGCTAATGCCAATCTGTTTGGTCCTAATGGAACAGCCTATCCGGTAGTTGGTGGACCAACTGCAGATTATGGCGGTATGCCATACACAGATGGCGGGATAACGCTGAATGATGGTGTTTTCATGCCGGGTGTGAGCGGTAGTTATGATGCAAACGGAAAATTTACCAGTGACCAGGAATTCCTGTCATCACCCACAGATTATTACGGAGACTACTATGGATGGAGTTTGACCAAGACAGCTACTTTCGATGCTGACTTTATTAAACTGAGGGATATAACAATTTCATACCAGCTTCCTAGTTTAAAATCTATAGGTATTCAAAAGGCATCAATAGCTTTATACAGCAGTAACATCATTCTTTGGACCAAAGCAAAAATTGGTATCGATCCCGAAGCTGCCTTCAACAATAGCCTTGGAAGTGCCAATGTTGGAATAGGCCAGTTTGCTCAGGGTATTGAACGCGATAATGTAAGCCCGTGGACAATCCCTGTAGGATTCAAGCTTAGTGTTAGTTTCTAATATTGAAATATAAAAAAGTGAATTTATGAAAACACTATATAACTTAATTCTTATTATGATTTTGGTAGTCTTTGCTTCCTGTAAAGATCTTACCCAATTAAACGTAGATCCTAACACGATCAGCCAAGTTACTGTGGATCCGAATTTTTTGATGACAGCAGTAATCCCTGAAGTAGTTAAGCCTTATCAGGATGACAATTATAACGGCGATTGTGCCGGTATCATGGGTTATATCCAGAAGAGCGGCTGGGGAGGCACATTGACCTATTTTAACTGGACAGATCCCCGTTCCTGGGCAGGGAACTATGGAACATTGCGTGACATTTATCTGATGCGAGACAGGTCTAAAGCAGTAGGATCGGATTTCCACCTTGGAGTTGCTTTGATAATGAAAAGCTTCGAGTTTGGTTTGATTACAAGTTTATGGGGTGATGCACCCTATAGTGAGGCCGGATTGGGGGCTGCAAATACCAAACCAAAATTTGATTCACAACAGGATATTTTCACAGGTGTCATTGCAGATCTTAAAGCTGCCAATACTTTACTTTCGAAACCTGCTTCAAGTTATACAAATATCAATCCGATTGCTGATCCAATATATGGTGGAAGTCCGGCAAAATGGCAGAAGCTGGCGAATTCTCTCCTTCTCCGTTTTTATATGAGGATGTCTACAAAACTTCCTGCAGTTGCAAAGGCAGGAATAGAAGAGATCATGAATAATCCAACAACATATCCTATTTTTTCTTCCAATGCTGATGAGGCAAAATTGGCTTATCCTGGTCTCTCTTCCGGTGATTCATGGGCTTCCGCGATTGCATGGGATTCCAATGTGGCTCAGGGTAACTATACAAGGATTCAGCTTTGTGCCGGTTTCAGGGATGTTTTGGTAGCTGTGAATGATCCTCGTCTTCCTATCTGGTTTAAACCCGTATCTGTTCAGATCTTTGTTACAGACCAGTATGCATCTCAGGGTCCTGATGTTACGATTGTTAATAAGCGTTACATTACCAATGCCCAGATGGCAGCCAAGGGTTATGTTATTTACAGTCCGAGTACATGGGTGGCTGCAACACCTTCGGCAACTACTTTGAAGACCCTTGTAGATACAGCAAAATATGTTGGTATTCCGCTGGCTATCAGTAAGACTGAGCCATTTACCTATAACCTCAATCCAAGTCCTCTGCAGGGTGGTGCAAATCAGCACGTTTCTGCACTGACTGATATGTTCGGCCAAAAAACGAATTCTATGCTACCTGCTAAGATGATTACTTATGCAGAGGTTTGCTTTATTTTGGCAGAAGCTGCTCAGAGAGGTTACAGTGTTGGTACTCAGCAAACATGGTATACCAATGGTATCCAGGCATCATTATCCTATTGGGGAGTAAGTAGTTCCTATTCATCCTACATTACAACGCCTGGAGTAGCATATGACGGTTCCTTGAAGCAGGTTATGATGCAGAAGTATATTGCCGGTTTCCTGAACGCTCAGGAAACTTGGTTTGACTGGAGGAAAACAGGTTATCCGGTTATCACTATCGGTAATTCTGGCTTCAGAAATACTTTGCCGCTTCGTTACAAATATGATATGACCGAGTTGAATATCAACGGTGATAATGCAGCCGCTGCTGTTGCTAAGTTGGTTCCTACCAGCAATACCGGTCAAACCGGAAATGACGATTCATGGTCAAAAATGTGGTTGTTGCAATAACAACAAGTTATAAAATATAAAAAGGCTGCCCACAAAAGCAGCCTTTTTTCTTTTGTCAGTGTCAGGGCAGAGGTTTGAATTTGTTTTTTAGCAAAATTTTGGTTATATTTATTATGCACCAATGTGTTTATCCCCATTCGGGGAAAACGTTTCAGGTGAACATATTTCTATTGAACTTGATGCCCTGGCGGGCAAAACAAATGAAGACAATCAATTTTAATCCATATTTTTGGTGTTGCAATTTCTTCTTCATAAGGAAATTTGGAATTGGAAAAAAGATAACATGATGAATATCCCCCAGCCCGACTTCTCCTCTGAATTCATCTTCCAGGCCTCCCGAAGCAGTGGTCCGGGAGGACAAAATGTCAACAAGGTTAGCTCGAAAGTAGAACTGAGGTTCAATCTTTGGGGTTCGGCCCTGCTTGACGAGCAGGAAAAGACCATTGTAGCGGAGAAGCTCGCAAACAAGATCAATAAGGAGGGAGAACTCGTGCTTGTCGCGCAGACAGATCGTTCCCAGTTAAAAAACAAAGAAAAAGTAATCGAAAAGTTTTATCATTTGCTGGAAAAGGCTTTGTTGCCACCTAAAAAGCGTCACAAAACAAAGCCAACCAAGGCTTCTGTTGAAAAGAGACTCGAATCCAAACGCGTAAAATCGATGATTAAGGCCATCAGAAAGGGATTGGAATTGTAATTTTTTTGTTATTTTCGGCCTCACTTTCTAACTTTATCTGATTTCGATATCCGGGAAATAATTGACCAATGTAAATTATGTAATCAATTTCTTTGTTACAATTGAATGGTGATCGGCAGATTTAATATTATTTTTCTATGAACTGTATCAGCCGATTGCTTTCGTTTTTGGTTTTAATTACCCTTTCAGTCAGTACTTTAGCCCAACCCTCCTTCAATGCCGTTTTGGTTACCAAAGCACCTGTCCTTGACGGGCGTCTTGACGACGAAGCCTGGACCACAGCCGCAAAAATTGATCAGTTGGTTCAACGGGAACCAAATTCAGGTCAACCGGTATCTGAAAAGACCATCTTCTATGTCTGTTATGATGCCAATTTTCTCTATGTCGGGGTCAAGTGTTTTGATGATCCGAAGAAGATTACCGCAAAGGAGATGGCCAGGGATATCAGTTTGGGGAATGACGACAGGATTCAGGTAATTTTGGATACCTACCTGGATCACCGTAACGGGTATTGGTTTCAAATCGGTCCAAGAGGTTCAATTGGTGATGCTACCATCAGCGAGAATGGTGCAGTTTTCAACAAAGAGTGGAATGGATTGTGGGATGGGAAAGCACGCATTGTTGCCGATGGCTGGGAGGCCGAAATGGCCATACCTTTTAAAACCATGGGTTTTGATAAATACAATCCCAACTGGGGTATCAAATTCATCCGGCATATCAAGCGAAAAATGGAGATGTCCTATTGGCCTACCGCCAATGTCAACAGTTTCAAATTCCAGGTATCTGACGCCGGGTTGATCAAAGGGTTGAACAACATTACACAGGGCCTTGGGCTCGATATTTCGCCCTATATCGTTGGAGGAATGGATTTCAAACGGGATGTCACAAACAAATATGTCAAAAAAGGTGGCCTTGATCTCTTTTACCAGATCACTCCGGGTTTAAAGGCCTCCTTGTCGGTGAATACCGATTTTGCTGAGACAGAGGTGGATGATCGCCAGATCAACCTTACCCGTTTCGATCTTCTTTTTCCCGAAAAAAGAGATTTTTTTCTGGATGGTTCTAGCCTGTTCTCGTTTGGTATTCAGGGAGATGATGCAAATGCCTACGGGAAAAATATCATTCCATTTTTCTCACGACGGATGGGATTGGATAGCAACGGATTGCCTTTGCAAATTAATTATGCAGCCAAAATTACCGGGATGATCAAAAAATGGAACATTGGCGTCATGCAGGTAAATGATGACCATTTCAGTGGAAATTCCAATTTTTCGGTAGCAAGGATTTCCAGAAGCATTGGATCTGAATCGTCTGTCGGGGTAATTGGTACCTATGGAAATGCAGTTTCTTCGACAGAGAATTACGTAGGAGGCGTTGATTTGAAACTGGCAACCTCAAAATTTCGCGGTAACAAAAATCTTTCCCTGATCCTGTTTGGATTAAAATCTACTACCAGCGGCTTGTCTGACAATGATTTATCATGGGGTGGAACCATCTCCTATCCGAACGATTTTCTCTCCTTTTCACTTGGACATTACGAGATTGGTAAAAATTTCGTAGCCGGGATGGGATTTGTCCCCAGAACAGATATCAAGGATACCTATGGAAGCATACAAATCGGGCCACGTCCAAAGATCAAGGGCATTTTGCAGGTATTGACGGGTGTTGGATTCAATCACATTGTTAATTTCTCGGATATACTTGAAAGCAGGCAAATCAACTATTCACCCCTGAAAATACGCTTTAAATCCGGGGAAGAATTTTCCTATGGCATCAACAGCAACTACGAGTACCTTGAGAAAAAATTCAATATTTTTTCGAAATACGTCATTCCTGTTGGCCAATACGAATTTTATCGCCAGACACTTAGCCTTGTGACAGCAGGAAGCCGGAAATTGGCCGGAGACTTTTCCTACGTTTGGGGCGATTTTTACAATGGCTCCCGCAGGGACCTGAATCTGGGCATCAACTACAAAGTCGCGGTCCCTCTTTTTGTGGGGGCCAAATACAAGCAGAACGATGTTAGTTTACCGGAGGGTAATTTTACTGCCCGCATCTATTCTGTAAATGCCAACATACTTTTCAGTCCGACAGTAACATTCAACAACTATTTGCAATACGACAACTTCTCCAATACCATCGGGATACAATCCAGGTTTCAGTGGATCTTAAAGCCGGGCAAAGTCATCATCCTGGCCTGGACCACCAAGCTCTCTCAACCACTCGAACGGTATGTGATGGACGAAAGTGCTCTGAGATTTAAATTGAAGTACAACATCCGGTTTTGAGTGTTGAGATCTGAAAGGGAGATTATTGATTATATAAATCTTATTCTCAATTTATTATCTTAGTAGAACTGCGAATTGGATTGAAACCTGATCTTATTATCTGATTTCCAACTGATCATAAAATAAGATAATAAGATACTGATCTCCAAATATCTGCCATTTCTACTAAGATTAATTCTCAAAATAAGGTTTATATTATCCTGATTTCAAGTAAATAAATGCACCATACTTAACTTCCTGTATTAACTTTCCACTCTCAGATCTCAACTCTCAATTTTCAACTTTTTTAATTTACAACGCATGTTCTGCTTGATTTTCCTCCAATTACAAAACTCTTTAGCTTTACGGTTCCCGATACTTTGACGGGTTGCGTATAAAGATTGCTTTGCATTGTTGGTTCTGTTCCATCAGTAGTATAACGGATTTCGAGGCCTGGAAATTCCACATTCGCATAAAGCATTCCATCTTTGATCATTGCCCCGGGAAGCGGAATCCTGAAATTGTACCCTCCATTTAAGGCAGATAATCTGGGCAACTCCTTTAAAGCAAGAATATTGGCTAATTTGCTCCACTCGATTGTCAGTTGCTTCTCCCTGGCATCTTTGTTTTCGATGGTTTCCCATTTTCTTTCGGGCGACCAGGCTGTCTCTGAAAACGCGATCAATCTTGGTAAATAATAGTATTCGAGCATCGCTTCACCCTTGATGGTTTCACTCCATATTTGTGCCTGGACACCCAGGATATTCTTTCGGGCCTCCGGTTTCAGCCTGACTTTGCTGCTGTACTCTTTATCCGTATCAATGGTTCTTCCCATGGCCGTTTTGGTGGTGGTCTTAAACAGATCGAAGGGGGCAAATGCGTAGAATTGTTTGGTGTCCAAAAATCCGGCCCAGTAATTGCCAGGTTCAACAGGATCTTTGTCGTAAGGAAAGTCAAGGTAGAAATTGGAGACATCGCACAATACGACTTTGTATCCGGCATTGGCCAGTTTGTATCCAAGATCTTCGGCTCCCTCGGTGTTGTTCCACAAATAGGGCAGGAGTCCTTTACCGACAAATTCGAAATTGGGCGTTGGTTTACCGTTGGCATCGGATATCAGTGCAGCCTCTTCCCATCCGCCGATATCCTTTACACCATTGTCTTTCAGAATGACTGATATTCGGCGGAAACAGTATGCCTGCAAGCTTTTATCATCAGGTTTGATCTCAGGATGTTCAGCTAGCAATTTTTTTACCATGGGGGAGCCATTCCATGCACCAGTCGCCACCTCGTCTCCGCCCGTGTGGAAGATTTCCATTGGAACTCCGGCCTTTTCATACATCTGCCTGATCCCTTTCACGGCTGTGTCATAAAAATGATAAACCGATTCCCTGCCGACGCAAACTACATTGTCGTGGTAACCCTGTGCTGAGATATACCTGGAGGTGTCCTCCGGATCAATCAGCCTGTATTCATTGGCTTCAGCCACTTTTCCCTCCTTCATCAACCTTTGGTACCTAAATTCCATCGATTTGATGGCCGACCTGACATGTGCCGGGAAATTAATTACCGGAATGACCGAAATGTGTCTTTCTTTGGCAAATTTCAACATTTCCACAAACTCATCAGAGGTAAAATAGCCACTACCGTAACTATCTTTTGCATCGGCAAATGGTCCGCTGCCATAGGAAGGATGAAGGCCTGGATCGCTCAAATTTCCATGTAACCTGCGGCTGCCGATTTGAGTCAGCTCGGGTAACCCCGGAATCTCAACCCGCCACCCTTCATCTTCCATGAAATAAAAAAGAAAATGGTTCAGCTTGTAAAATGCCATGATGTCGAGCATCTTAAGCATGGTCTCCTTGGTTTGAAAACTGCGTGACATGTCGAACTGCAATCCCCGGTAGGGAAATCTTGGCTCATCGGATATCTTCAGACTGGTGGCTTGAAGCTGACTCTTTTTGATTAGAAACGAGCTGGCAGGAAGTGATGCCAGAAAACTTTGGATGGCATAAAAAACCCCGGCTGCATCTTTACCTTCCATTTTTACGCCGTTTTTTGGATCAATGGTGAGCTGATAGGATTCGCTTTTGACAGTTTGCCCTGATTCTAATTGCAAAGAAAATGCCTTTTGATGATCTGGTTTACCTTTAACTATGGTAAAATCCTCACCTGTCAACTCTTTTAACCTCCTGGTAAGGTAACCTGCTTCCGAATCAATACCCTCGCCATAAAAAATTTGCCACTTTTTATCAATAATAACCGGCTCTTTGCCATTTTTGAAGGAACGTGGGGTAGGAATGATGTTATTTTCCAGATTTTCATTGAGTAAATTAAGTTTCAAATTGGCAGCATATCTGCTTTCAGGTGTTGGAACTACCGATTCATCCTCAGGGGTTCGCTTCAATTGTTCGGGTCGGTTAAAATCCCCGATGATCTGTTTTCCAACCGGAACAATACCACGTTCTTTGTCGTTGGCATCATAAAATACAAAGTACATTCCCAGTGCCGCGTCGGTTTTCTTTATCATGAAACCTGTGCCGCAGTAATTGATCCGGATTGAGTCTCCCGGAAGCAACCGAAAATTTTTGGAAGGGATCAGTTTGAACCAGTCGCCATTGATATGGACAACTTTTGCAGCCCTTACTGAATCTTCGATAATGGGAGTTGGTGGCAATTGGGAAAAGAATAAGGCCCAACCTCTGTTTTCCATGGTCATTTTGCTCTGGTTGTATATGGTAAATGCAGCCAGTGCCTGAACTTTGCCCTGGTACATATTGGTAACAACTTCCCATTTGACTTTCAGTTCTGAGGATAATGGAAGAGAGGTAGTTTGTTTTTCTGAGCAACTGAAGGAGAGATAAGCAGCAACAAAAAGCAGTGCCGAATAGAATAATTTAATCATTAAAATATTGTTAAGTAGTTGTAGTATAATATTTTGGATCATCTAAAATTGAACCAATCAATTTTCAGTTGTTGTGATAAAAAACAGGATTGGATGATTAACTTTATCCTGAATTCAAATCCAATTTTCTTTTTAAAATTAACGAATCCGTTTTAAAAAACTACAACTATGTCTGAAACAAAACGATTGATCTCCCTGGATGTCATGCGGGGGTTGACGGTCGCTGCCATGATAGTGGTCAACTATCCCGGTAGTGAACTTTTTTCGTATGCGCCACTAAACCATTCCAAATGGAATGGACTCTCACCAACCGATCTGATTGCACCAATCTTCCTTTTCGTAGTTGGCGTCTCAATTGCATTCGCCTACACCAAAAGGCTTGAATTGGGTGCTTCCAAGTCCGACATGTACAAGAAAATTGTTGTCAGGTCGGTAAAAATTTATCTGGTAGGTCTCATTCTCAACTTGTTGCCAGATTTTAATTTTACCGATCTGAGATACACTGGTACGCTACCGCGTATTGCCCTTGTATTTCTCTTTTGTGCCATTCTGTTTTTGAATACTAACTGGAAAAAGCAGGCATGGATTGGCTTTTCTATTTTGGTAGCCTATTGGTTGGCGATGCTATTTATTCCGACACCGGGTTACGACAAGCCGATGCTGGAGCCCGGAATTAACTTGGCTGCCTGGATTGACACAAAATTTCTTCCTGGTACCATGTGGCAAAAAACCTGGGATCCGGAGGGAATTCTCAGTACGTTTCCATCCTTCGTTTCCGGAATATCAGGTATGGTCGTTGGGCGACTGTTGCTCGGGAAACTGGAAAAGAAGGACAAAGTAATATACCTGATGGTAGGTGGTTTTGTCTCAATTATACTGGGATATCTCTGGAATCTCCATTTTCCGTGTAACGAAAATATCTGGAGCAGCTCTTTTGTGCTGATCACATCCGGTGTTGCGGCACTTTTTCTGGGATCTTTATTTTATCTGATTGATATACTTGGAATTACCAGGTTTACGGAAGGCGGTTTGATCTTTGGTGCCAATGCCATCACCGTTTATTTTCTCGCTGATATCTGGGCGCTTTTCTTTTATGAATTTAAAATCGGAGGAGTTTCATTAAACGAACACTTTGTGACCTTCTTTTCTGGTTTTGGACCCTCTCCTCAGTTTTGGAGCATGATCTATGCAATGCTATTTGTCATGATTAATTTTATACCGGCGCTCATTCTTTACCGGAAAAAGATTTTCATCAAACTATAATTTGTTAGGAAAACGAAAGAATGTGGAGCCTAAAAAAAAAATTAGGCTTCACATTCTTTCCGCAATCTCACAAAGTTTTCAAAAGCGGTTCTTCTAAAATCCGGCTCTTTCATTTTCAGATAGCCACTTACCGCATTGTAAACTGACTGAATCGATTCGTCTGATTCATCTGTTTCACAGAAGATGGATGAAAGTGGTATATGATGTATAGCATGGCTAATCTTGGAGTCAGGATTTAGAATCATGGATCCAATGGAAAAGAAAAATCCCCTTTTTACCAAATTACCGGTCAATTGGTCACTGCCATTGTATCCATGTAAAATCATGGGAACCTGGTAATGGTTGGTAATTTCAATCATCTCTTCCCATGCTTTCACACAATGGATAATGACTGGCTTACTTAGGATAACAGCCTTATTTAGTTGTAGTTCAAATATATCTTGTTGTAATTGGATGGGTATCTTACAAACTTTATCCAATCCTGTTTCACCCAAAGCAATTAAATTTGAGTTGGTTCCATGCATATCCAAAACCCGGGAGAGTTCTGCAGCCGAGAGTTTATCAGCATACCATGGATGGAGTCCGGCAGAATAAAAATGCCCTGGAATGCTGGTTTCCTCGTGTAATAAATGATTGTACACAGTTATCACTCCATCCGGTGCAGATAGTTTATGGGTATGAAAATCAATATAATTACACATTAATCGGAATTGTTAATGAATAATATGACCCCTAAAACTAAAATAGCTTCAATTGAACGGAACAGTTCTTTGCTCCCTGTTGCTAACCAAACATGCTTCCAGAATTCGGATGGTCATCAAAGCCTCTTCCGGCTTGACCATTAATTCCGCTCCGTTTCGGATGGATTCGTAAAGATCTTTGTAGAAATTGGCATAATTTCCTGGAATGGTCTCAACCTTGCCTTCAAAATGAGCGCCATTTATGGAGGTATTAAGTTTTCCCCAGTCACTTTGTGGTTCCTTGCCCCAATCGGGTTCATCCGGAAGCCTGTGCAACTTTAGCATCTCCTCTTGCGGATCTGTTGCCATTTTGACAAATGATCCTTCTGTCCCATGGATGATAAACTGTGGTCCCATCTCTCTGACAAGGTAGGAGCATCTCAAAGTGGCAACAAATCCATCGTATTGAAGGCGAATATGAAATTGATCGGTTGTTCTGCCACCTGTCCTCAATACGGAAAGATTTGCAGTAACTGTTTTTGGTTTACCAAAAAGCACCAATGCCTGGTCGACTATATGTGGACCTAGATTAAACAGGACACCGGTCCGCTCGTCTCCGTCCTCTTTCCAGGAACCTTCCTGTATGAAATTGCGGTAACGATCGTAGTGACATTCGTATTCAACAATACGACCTAAAAATTTGTTATCCAGAATTTTACATACTGTTTGGAAACCACCGTCCAGCCGGCGGTTTTGGTAAACAGTCATCAAAACATCGTTACGCTTTGCAATTTCAATGAGCTTTACAGCTTCTTCACTTGTTTTAGTAAAGGGTTTCTCCACAACAACATGTTTGCCTGCCTCCAGAGCCATTTTAGCCATTTCAAAATGCAGATAATCAGGAGTGTTGACAATAACCAACTCGACTACAGGATCGTGCAAAATCTTGTCAAAGTCATTTACAATGGTTGCCTGCGGATAGTGTTTTTCCGATATCCTGTGATTTCTTTCCAGGATCTTATGAATTTTATATTGCGGCAGGACTTTCAGGGACGGTCCGTGAAATACCTGACCCGACATGCCGAAGGAGCAAAGCGCTGTTACGATTGGTTTCATTGGTAAATCTGTTTGTTTTTTATTTTAGAAACTGTTTAAATTTGATTTTAATAATTTATATACTGTTCAACCCTTTCGGGGTTGATGCTTCAATTGTTTCATTTTCCCCCGGTTTCACCGGGGGTTATTCAAATTAAACCCTTTTCAGGGTTTTTCGAATCAAAAAGTCCGAAGGACTTGAATATGAATAACCTCCGGTGAAACCGGAGGCAGAGCAATAAATATGATTTGGAACCCCGAAGTGGGTTCAACTTTATTCTAAATAAATTTTAAACAGTTTCTTATAATTTTCCATTTTCAATTATCCATTGTTTACATCCACTTTTTTCTCTTAAAATAGATGATCATCAAGATGGAGGAAGTTATGCAAATCGACCAAAAAAGCGGATATCCCCATTGCCACTCCAATTCCGGCAAAAACTTAAAATTCATCCCGTAAACTCCCGCAAAAAAGGTTAGCGGAATGAAAACAGCAGAGAAAATGGTTAGCACTTTCATGATCTCATTCAACTTGAGGCTTACGCTTGACAAGTAAAGATCCATCATGCTCGAGGTAAGATCGCGTAAATTGTCGAGGGTCTCTATGATCTGGACCGAATGGTCGTAAATATTCCTGAAATAGATGCGGCTCTCTTCCGTGATCAACTCATGATCCGAACGTTCCATTTTGTTGATGAGTTCCCTGACAGGCCATATTGTTTTTCCCACATATACCAATCGGCGCTTCATCCGGTAGATGATCTCCTGATTGGCGCTTCCCGGATTCACAATCAACTCACTTTCTGTAGTTTCTATGATGTTTCCAATATCTTCGATGATGAGGAAATATTGATCTATCATGACATCTGCAAGGGCAAAAGACAGGTAATCACTTTTCATCTTTCTTATTCTTCCTTTGCTGACCAGGATTCTTTTGAGAAATGCGTCAAATAACTGGGATTCAGTTTCATGAAAGGAGAGGACATAATTTTTACCAAGGATAAGGCTAACCTGCTCTATGGTTACATCCTTATCTTCAGGATTGATGAGTAAGGCATTAAATATCTGGAAGATATAATTGTCCCGCTCTTCCATTCGGGGTCTTTGCGTAGTATTGGTAATGTCCTCAAGATCAAGCTGATTGATTTGAAAGATTTCCCCCAATCGGGCAACTATATCAAGGTGGTGTACACCGGTTACCCTTATCCATTTAATCTTGTCTGTCGCAAGAAATCTTGAAAGTTGTTCAGGTTCTTCGATATGGTGTTTTTCTGCCTCTGATTCGTTGTACTCAATCAATTCAATTTTGCAAGGTTCAGTGCGTGGTTTTCCTACATACTGTAAAGTTCCGGGTGGCGTATCTTTTGCCGCAACTCGTGGCACAAATTTATGAACATCGATTTTTTTGAATTTGTTCTTGTTTTTCATTTTCAGGGTAGAACTACATGATGTTTATTCCTATTTTTATGCCGGATGCTGTTTCGAAGTTTTCCGTATAAAAATAGCAAATCTTTGAAGCAGGTAATGCCACAAATAAAATAGAAGATGAAAAAAATTAAGATTCTGATGTCGGTGGTCCTTGCATTTTCGTTTGTTTACCTGCATGCAGGAAATCCAGCCGACATCTCCATTCAAAAACTGACCAAGGCAGATTTTTATCAAAAGATTATGAACCTGGAAAAGAGCCCAAATAGCTGGAAATACAGCGGAAACCTTCCTTGCATTGTGGATTTTTATGCCGACTGGTGTGGCCCTTGCCGCCAGGCATCCCCGATATTGGAAGAGTTGGCAGTCAAATACAAGGATCAAATAGTCGTTTATAAAGTCAACACCGATGAGGAAAGGGAGCTTGCCAGCGCTTTTAATATACAGGGCATACCGGCCTTTTTATGGGTCCCCAAAAATGGAAAACCAACCATGAGCAGTGGAATCGCATCCAGCAAGGAGGAGACCAGGGCCATGTTTGAGAAGATGATAAAAGAAGTGTTACTGAAATAGTTATGAGTGATAAGTTATGAGTTATGGCTGAACTCCATAACTCATAACTTATAATTCATAACTATTTAATTTTCCCCAAAACTTCGTCCAGTTGTTTCAAGATCGGATCCACCGATATTTTGTTCCCAACTGCCCCCTGCATCCAAATTTGAGGGATCAATCTACCCTGTTGATAGATGCGGTCAATTTCATTGGAGAATTGTTTTCCCTTTAGGTAGTCTTCAATTTGATATTCAATTATTTGTCCGTAGGAATAGGCAGCCAAATAGAGCGGGTTGGAGATCATGTGCGAATAAATGGCCAATATTGGTTGGTCTTTTATGCCAAAGATCGCCGCAAAATAACTGTTCCACACATCTTTGGAAATCTGTATGACGGCATTTTTCAGCTCTTCTGAAGTGGCACCCGGATGAGCATACATCCATTGCCATGTATGAATATCCACCAATCCCACACCCATAATCTCCATCAAAGTCCAGGAGGCATCCAGGCTATTAAGCATCTTTAAGTCTTTGCTTTGTCCGGATAATCCAAGCAATGAGAGGTCGCGACTCTGAAAAACGAATGCGAGCGCTTCGGTAAAGGCTGTATTTGGAACGCCGTTGAGCATGAAATAGTCTACATCATAGAGCGAAATGGTCTGTTCCACATTGTGCCCAAATTCGTGAACTGCAATGTTGTAACCTTTGTAATCCATGCCGGAAGGGGCAATTCTGGTGCGCAGGTGCGCTTTTTCACCTTTCATTCCTGCACCCCAGGCGTGACCTGAACCTCTGGCCGGATCTACCACAATTTTGCTGGCCAGGTAGGCAGCACGCTCTTTGCTCCAGCCTAATTTAGCCAGCATATTCGGCATATCCTTTTCAAATGCGGCCGGATCCGGGTATTTTTTTGTTGTTAATCCATTGAGTTGCTCCTGCGGGAATTCGCTCCTTGCTTTGAAACCATCGTACCAGATATCAAACGCTTCCAATTTGCGACCAACCCTTCCTTCGATAATTTGTCCGACTTTTGCCAGTTGAGGCGATTTCAGGTAACGATCAAAGAGCTCCTCAACCTGCGCTACCGGAATCTCCATTTCTCCCGAAAATTTTCTTTTGATAAAGGTATTCATCTCAGGCTCGTAAGTATCGACAGCTTGCTGGGCATGAAAATTATTCAGGATCTGCTGGTACCTGCTATTGGGTTCTGCGCTGCATGCAACCACCTTGTTGTTTTCCATTACCTGATTGGATTCCGGTTTCCAAAGGTAGGCCGGATTATTTATTACTTTGGCAGGAATATCTTGATTTATAATATGTTGCATTACATTGTAGATCATTTTTTGTTTGGCCAGTCCTTTGTCCTTGTCGGCATAATCGGCTTTAATCTCATCCCGAAGGTTCCAATGCGACAACAACGACATCTTATCAGGAAATAGCTGCGCATCCTCCTCCGTTCGCAACGATCCCATTTGGATGTTGTACTCCGCGATATAGAGGTCAGCATCGGCTTCGGCTTTTGTAACCGCCTGTGATACTTCGGCCGGAACGCGAGAAACAAACTGATCGCCCAAACGAACGGCTGCCCACTGGGCGCGGCTCCAGTTTTTACCCTCTTTTTCTTTCTCTTCCAAACTGAAATAAGGAAAATTAAGGGCTACCACAAAGGCTATTTTATTTTTGTAGAGATCATCCTGTAGGTGGGCCCCGACGGAGTAACCACTGAATATCTTATCAATCTCAAGCAACTCCCCATTGTTGAGATCGACGTTTTGGCGAAGATCCAGGGTAATTTTGTTGAAATGACCTCCGAGCGATTCGAGGTACGTCGATAACTTCGCAAACAGAAGATCTCTTTTCTTTGGATCTCCTAGGAAATTTGCAGCACAAAAATTGACAAAATCGCGGTCATTCCCATCGGCAGTTGTCCATAGCGAAGCTGCGTGTTTGACCCCTTTTTGAATTGGGAATCTAAGCGCTTCGCCCTGCAGGCGAATCAGGGAATCAACTGCGAGATGAATGGTGTTTTCTGACGGTCTGAGGTTGGTCATTTGGAGGGGTTCTTTTTTTACATCCGAGTTACAAGCGGCCAAAATAATGGCTGAAAAAAGGACTAAGTATTTCATCGTGTTTAAAATAGTGGTTATTTGTATCTGATGATTGTCTGCTGCTTATCTTTGCAGGTAAAGAGAATACCATACAAACAAAAATATAGAAATTTAGTTACTTTATACGCTAAAACCAGATTCTCTTTCAGGTTTTGGACAGAATTTGCAACAAGTTAATCAATACAAAAT
>JAVHPO010000103.1:0-11799 GCA_036170635.1 Prolixibacteraceae bacterium
GCCAATAGATTTGAATTTGAGCTGTAACTCATTGAACATCTGAAATGTATTGTTCAATGAATTCTCACTGTTAACCAGTGTTTTAATCTCTTCAATTATTTCAGCCTTCTTCAGGTAGTTCTCCTCCTTGATAGCCTCCAGTTTTTTGTTGGATTCGTACCGAAGGTTCTTGTACTCCCTGAAAAGATCTTTTAATTCCAGCTCATACGAATCAGATTCTGCAAGAAAAAGCTCTTCATCGTTGCCTCCAGCAATGAAAGCTGCCTTTTGTTCGCCTATTTCGTGGTTTCTGATTTTATAAAAACAAGCCTTGATCGCGTCTGCGTGCGGTTTAATCACATCAACATCCCCTTCGCTGATGATTTTACGAAGCGTATTGATGAGATTTATCTTATTATATGAGGAATAATCATGAATCGGCTGGCCCTCAGCCGTTGGTTCATCATCGTGGAATGGATCATCTTCTTCCTCAACAACGTCCAATTGATGTTCGAGGATAGTATCTGTTAATTCGGATTCATTTTCGTGAGAAGACTCTGCTGCAACAACTTCCACTACTGATAATCCGGCAGTTTGAGGTTTTTGCTCTTCAATTACTTCAAGTTTCTCGCTATTAACCTCTTCATTGTTAACAATAGGTTCCGAAACTACACCAATCTCTTCATTCTCTACGCCGGTGACCGATAATTGTTCGTTTTCCGGTGAGGAAGCAGGATTCTCCAATTCTTTAGATTTCATGCGTTTATAATTTGTTTCTCAAAGGTCGCATGGAATACCCAAATAATCATTTTCGGTAGGTGTGAACGTATTCTCATGGGTATTTCATATGTTTAAAATTCTGCACGAAAATAGATATTTACCCGTTAACGTCAACTGTTTCTGAAACATATTTTAAGAAATATTTGCGATTAGACCACAATTGAGACGAATATGCGCGTAAAAGAGTTTTTTTACCTTTGCCTAAAATCTGTTGTATGCGTATAGATATCCTGACTGTTGTACCGGAATTGCTCGAAAGTCCGTTTAATCACTCAATATTAAAGAGGGCTAAAGACAAAGGACTGGCCGAGATCTATATACATAATATTCGGGATTGGGCCACGGATAAACACAAAAGAGTGGACGATTATGCCTTTAGCAAAGGCGCAGGTATGGTGATGATGGTGGAGCCAATCGACAAAGCTATCTCCGAACTTAAGGCACAACGCAGTTACGATGAGATCATCTTCCTGACACCTGATGCGGCAAAATTCACCCAACAGGATGCTAATCAGCTGTCTATGAAAGGAAATCTGATGATTTTGTGCGGTCATTACAAAGGAATAGATCAGCGTGTAAGGGACTTTCTTGTGACAAGGGAATTCTCTATTGGAGATTATGTCTTAACAGGAGGAGAGCTTGCAGCGGCAATTATTTCAGATGCGATCGTTCGTTTGTTACCAGGTGTATTGTCAGACGAAACCTCTGCCTTGACAGATTCATTTCAGGACGGTTTGCTTACACCACCAGTTTATACCAGACCGGCTGATTACAAAGGGTGGAAAGTCCCTGAAATCTTGCTTTCAGGAAATGATCAGTTGATCGATGACTGGAAAATGGAGCAGGCGCTTGAACGGACACGCCGGATCAGACCCGATCTGCTGGCTCATGATTGAGCAGACTCTTTTCCGCAAATGGTGTTAAACGGACAGTACAAGCAATGTTCCTCGACAGTTGTTTGAAAAAATGGGATTTCTGAATTGAATATTTCTTCCAGTAAATTGATCAGCAACGGTTCAAATTCTCCCTTCAAATCATGGTAATTGACCTCTCTGTTGCCATTTTCCCTGATAAATAACCGACTGTTTTCTTGCTTGAATATCTTTTTCAAAGCGTATATTGCCGGATAAATCGCACCAGATTCAGGGGTCATATGATCCCAAATATAACTATATATTAACGTCTGAAATGCTGCTTTATTCCTTCTTTTCGACTCCTTGTCAAATAAGTCAGACAATGAATAGAAATCATTGAGAGTTGTTCCTGTTTTGTAGTCAATTATTTCTGTATCTGCTGATAATGAGTCAATTCTATCTATAATCCCACCAATGCGAACAGACCTTGTTCCACGAAAAATAGAAACCATCGCATGCACATTTTGTTCAAGTCCGTTAATAATAAATGGTACTCTTTTCCGATCATAGCTCAATGTCTGAAGCACCATTTTCTTTATAACCTCAAAGACCAGTCTGTTTCTTCCTGTAATTTTTGAGAGGTCTGTTGTGCTTCCGGTTTTGAAGAAATGAAGCGCAAAGGCATCGGTAAGAAGCTTATCAATTCTTACCATATCATTCAGCAATGAATCGATGATACTATCCTGGATACTCTGGTTAAGATAAGGCAGGTACAAATGCTCCATGACCGTGTGAAAAAGCTTGCCGAATACTCTGGCATCTACCTCTTCCGAAACCTCATCATCTTCCTGGAAACCAAGAATATATTTAAAATAATAGCTTAAAGGACATTGAATATATTGATCAAGAGCCGTGGGGGATATTTTCTTTTCTGATTCCAGGAAACCATTTAGCACATCAAGCACCTTTCCTCTTTTCTCTATCGAGATTGGAAAAGATGGCAACGGATCAATTGTATTTTCTACACCTCTTTCTGTTATTTCGAACGATGATTCCATTAAAAGCTGGTATAGAAACCGGCTCTTTTCTCCGGTCTTTAGCCCGTTAGAGCCGGAGTTGTAAACAAAAGTCACACTCTCTGCCCTTTGCAACAACCGATAAAAATAGTAGGCATACATCGCGTTTTGTTCTTCGATAGTAGGAAGCCCTACCCCTCTGCGAAGGTGGTAAGGAATAAAAGATCCTGACACATTCGCTCTAGGCATAATACCCTCATTAACTGACAATAAGACAATGTTTTTGAAATCCAGGGTACGTGTCTCCAAAATACCCATGATTTGTAGCCCAGCCAGTGGTTCTCCTTCGAAAGTGATGGTCATTGCTCCCAAATATTGAAGCATTATCTTGAAAAAAGTATCATGTGAAAGGAAGTCTTCCCTTCCCATAAGTGCACTTCCGGTTACGAAAAGCGAATTGTTCAGTTTGTTGATGGAGAGATAGACCTGGTAGATGTATTCCTGATAATTGTTGGCGCTGTTTTCGTGACCGCTTTTCTCCCAAAAAAGGAACAAATCATAAAGGATGGAAAGAAAATAGTCGGGCAATTCAGAAACCGATTCCTTAATGGCAAAAATTTTTGCGAAGAGCTCTGTTAAAACCAATTCCTCCTTTGGCACATAAAGTAAATTTCTTTGAACAATATTATTAATAATAATCTTGCTTTCAATAGGATATATCGATTGAATTAATTGATTGTTTAATAATTCAATGATGCTTTTGTAATGAAAATTCAGAGAGTCCCCTTCCTTTTTTGCCTTTTTCTGAAGGGTAATTAACAGGCTGATAAGGCTAAACAATGGCGTTTGGTTGAGCGGTAGTCCCATGGTCACATTCACTGTCTCCATCTCTTTGGGAAGAGCTGATAGTACCGGCAAAAGAAGTTCTTCGTCACACAAAACAATGGCAGTATCATCGAAATCGCTTACAAGCATTTTAACCTCATTTGCAGCAACTTGCGCTTGTCCAATCTGGGAGGACGAATGAATGATCTGCAATTTCTTACTCTTTCGAAAGCAATCTGTTTGATAGGGTTGATCGGTCTGTGGAAACAATTCAAGGTTTTCCCTCATGAAAAGTCCTGCCTCCTGGTGTAAATCCGCCAGATAATACTGATCATAATCCCAATAGAAGGATATATTTCCTCTTTGCTGTAATACCTGAAATAATCTCTTTTCACATCCGTTCAAAGCATTAAATCCAGCCACAATAAACTTTCTGTCAGCAATGTAGGGAGATAATAGCACGTTGGTATTTTCAACAGCATCGCGGAAAAGCATTCCCTCATAAGCGATTTTACCGGCATATAGCTCCTCTTTCAATTTCCGGTAGATGGGATAAAGTACCTGCCAAAGCCGTGCAAACTCCTTTTGATCCACTTTCTGTTCCCCGTTCGTCAGACTCTTCCAAAAATGGTTAATCTCTTCCTTCCTTTCTTCGTTCCAATCATTAAAATGTTCATCAATCTCTTTAAGATCAGTTATATTCGTAAACAACAAATCCGCATCCACAAGATATTTGTCAACCTGATCAAAATCGTGCAGTAACATCTCGCCCCAACTGAAAAATTCATCAAACGAATCTTTTGATCCGCTCAATTCCCTGTATATCTTAAAAAGCCGAAAAATTAGCTGAAGCTGATCCTCTATGCGCAATGGTGAAAGGTTGGCAAAAAGCTCTTGTATGGTTACAATTTCAGGCGAAAAAGTAGATTCAGTAACAATCCGGTTCAGGTATTCGGTAAAAAAAAGGGCTGCCCTGCGATTCGGAAATACAATGGTCAAATCCACAACATGCTGTCCATGAATATTATACAAAGATTTTGCAATCTGCTTTAAAAAATACTCCTGTGTTTCCTTCATGGGTCTATTCAAAGATGCCTCCTCTCCTCAGGTGGAAATAAAATGTTAAAATTGCTTATTATTTCTGAGATTTTGCCGATGATTTAGTACATTTGAGACTAAACATATTTTCATTTCAAACGTAAGATCGAACATTAACAACAATGTATGGATAAATTTTCCCTTGTCGGCAATCAGGAAATCAGTGCAATAGAAGAGTTGTACAAAAATTATCTGGAAAATCCGGTTAATGTGGAGCAGACTTGGCGCAATTTTTTCGAAGGATTTGAGTTGGCCAGAAAATCTTACCAGGAAGTCGTTGTATCAGCAGCAGACGAAAACCAGATTCAGAAAGAGTTCCGGATTCTAAACCTGATTAACGGCTATCGTCAACGTGGTCATTTGTTTACGCGTACAAATCCCGTCAGGAAAAGAAGGACCTATAGTCCAACACTTGATTACAAGAATTTTAACCTGGAGGAAGAAGATCTAAATACAGTTTTTCATGCTGGAAAAGAGATTGGTATTGGCAATGCAACCCTAAAAGAGATTATATCACACCTCGAAATTACTTATTGTGAGTCGATTGGTGCTGAATTTCTCTACATGCGGCAACCTGAACTGATCGACTGGTTAAGGGTTAGGATGGAAAAATCAAAAAACAGTGAATTCTATGCACCTGAACAACAAAAACATATATTTTACCACCTAAACATTGCCGTTGGTTTTGAAAGTTTCATTCACCGCAAATTTGTTGGTGCAAAACGCTTCTCCCTGGAGGGGACCGAAGCGCTGATTCCAGCCCTGGATGCCCTGGTGGTACATGGTGCCAAACTGGGCATTGAAGAGTTTGTTGTTGGCATGGCACACCGCGGAAGACTGAATGTACTTGCCAATATTCTCGAAAAACCCTACAAAAATATCTTCAAAGAATTCTACGCTACTGAATATGAGGAAGGTATATCTTTGGGGGATGTAAAATACCACCTGGGATTTGAAAATATTGTCACGACCGATGCCGGCGAAAAGGTGAAACTGAGCCTTATTCCCAACCCTTCGCACCTCGAAACAGTGGGATCTCTGACAGAAGGAATGGTTCGGGCCCGGATTGACCACCATTACGGTGGCGATTGCGCCAAAATTGCGCCTATCATCATTCATGGTGATGCTGCCATTGCCGGACAAGGAATTGTCTATGAAATCGTTCAAATGGCCCTACTGCCTGGATACAAAACCGGTGGCACCTTGCACCTCGTGGTAAATAACCAGGTGGGATTCACCACCGATTATCTAGAAGCCCGCTCCAGTACCTATTGCACTGACGTTGCAAAGGTTACCCGTTCTCCAGTTTTCCATGTAAACGGAGACGATGTGGAAGCGCTTATTTTCACTGTTAAACTGGCACTGGAATTCCGACAACGTTTTGAATCAGATGTGTTTATCGATATTCTCTCCTACCGCAAATATGGTCACAACGAAGGTGATGAGCCCAGGTTTACACAACCAATGCTCTACAAGGCCATCGCGAGCCATCCCAATCCAAGGGATATCTATGCGAAGACGCTGGTCGATGCTGGAATCATGACACAATTGGAGGTCGAACAGGAGATTTCGAGGTTTGATGAGCAGTTGGAACAGAATTACGAAGCAAGTAAACTGATTGATAAGCTCAACATCAAGAATTTTCTGGTAGAGGAATACAAACCTTACCGCTTTCCGGATCCTTGTGAGGTTTACGAAGTTCCGACCGCTGTTTCTGAAACGGAACTGAAGCAACTGGCCAATGCCATCAACACGCTGCCTGCTGATAAGAAATTTTTCAGCAAAATCGTCAAGTTGATGGAAGACCGCACCCAAATGATTGCCAACAATAAGGTTGACTGGGCTTTGGGCGAATTGCTTGCCTATGCAACACTTCTCAAAGAAGGAATTCCTGTTCGGTTAAGCGGTCAGGATGCCCAGAGAGGCACCTTTTCACACAGGCATTCGGCTCTCGTATTGGAAGATAGCGGCGAAAAATATTACCCGCTTCAAAACATCTCCTCCGATCAGGCACCCTTTGTCGTTTACAACTCTCCCCTGAACGAATATGGAGTGATGGGTTTTGAATATGGCTATTCGATGGCCAATCCCAAAGGATTAACCATTTGGGAAGGCCAATTTGGTGACTTTGCCAATGTTGCCCAGGTAATTTTTGATCAGTATATTTGCTCGGCCGGCGAAAAATGGGGCATGATGAATGGATTGGTTCTTTTTTTGCCTCATGGATATGAAGGTCAGGGACCTGAACATTCCAGCGGCAGAATAGAAAGGTATCTGTCACTCTGCAGCAATTACAACATGCATGTAGTAGTTCCGACCACTCCTGCCAATCTTTTTCATCTTCTACGAAGTCAAGCGCTTGGAGATGTACGCATTCCACTGATTGTCTTTACGCCGAAGAGTTTATTGCGACATCCAAAAGTTGTTTCTTCGCTGGATCAAATGACCAAAGGAGGCTTCCTAAAGCTTATCGAAGACAAGGATGTCAAGCAAGGAAAGGCAGAGGTGATCGTTTTCACCTCCGGCAAAATCTACTTCGAGCTGATTGAGCGAAGGGAGAAGCTTGGGAAGAACAATGTTGCCATCCACAGGGTAGAGCAGATCTCCCCTTTCCCATCTGAAGAAGTACGTGATATAATATTCCATAACTCTCAAGCGAAAAGATTTTTGTGGGTTCAAGATGAGCCTTCAAATATGGGCGTATGGCCTTACATCTGTAGAAAATATCCTGATCTGGGTCTTGAGTTGGTTAGTCGTCCTGAAAGTGCCAGTCCGGCAGCCGGATTGTTGGAAAAACACAAAAGAAGACTGGAACGTATTATGAATGCAGTATTTAACTAATAATACCTTTGTCAAAAAGACTAAATTATGATCATTGAAATTAAAGTACCCTCCCCCGGAGAGTCCATTTCAGAAGTTGAAATAGGCAAATGGCTGGTTGAAAATGGTTCTGTTGTCAGGAAAGATCAGGAGTTGGCAGAGGTCGAATCCGACAAAGCCACCTTATCGCTCATTGCAACTGCAGCTGGTCAGTTGAGTATCCTGGCAAGTGAGGGTGATCGTGTCAATGTTGGCAGCGTAGCGTGCACCATTGATACAGACAAGGCCTATTCGCAACCTGCTGAAATCCCTGTCGTTGCTGCATCCGAGCAAAAAAAATCAATTCAAAATACTCAAATTGAGAAGGATACCAAACCACCCGTAGCAGAGCAAAAGCTTTCAGTACCGAAAGAAGTTGAAAAATCAATCAAGATGACCCCAACCGCGAAAGCGGTAATGGAGCAAGCCAATTTATCGGTCGATGAGGTTTTGGAAGGTATCAGAAGACTTACCAGAACGGATATGGAACAGATTGTAAAGGCCTATGCCAGTCCCGTTTCAAAGAGTTTAGAAATTAGTCGCAGCGAAGATCGAACGACAATGACCCCATTGAGACGTAAACTGGCCCAGCGACTTGTCTCTGTCAAAAACGAAACTGCCATGCTGACTACTTTCAATGAGGTAGATATGAGCAAGGTGATGGAATTAAGAACCCTTTACCAGAAGGCCTTTACAGAAAAATATGGTTACAAGCTGGGATTCAACGCCTTCTTCACAAAAGCAGTCAGTATGGCCCTTGCCCAACATCCGTCGATCAATTCGATGATCGACGTTGAGGAAATTGTAACTCCCAATTACCATGACATCGGAATCGCTGTTTCAAGTCCTAAAGGATTAATGGTTCCGATCATCCGCAATGTAGAGACCTTAAATATCGCCATGATTGAAGGTGCAATCAAAGACCTGGCAGACAAAGCGCGTGAAAAACGCCTTACTGTACAGGAGATGACGGGAGGGACCTTTACCATAACAAATGGTGGAGTCTTCGGTTCAATGATGTCCACCCCTATCATCAATCCACCACAAAGCGCCATTTTGGGATTGCATGCGATCAAAGATCGTCCGGTTGCCATTGCCGGCAAAGTTGAGATCAGACCAATGATGTATTTAGCCCTTTCATACGACCATAGGATTATTGATGGCAAAGATTCAGTTGGCTTTCTTGTCAAAGTAAAGGAACTGATTGAAAATCCGACCAAACTTCTTTTTGAAGGCAAAGATGCCGGAGAGGTCCTGCTGGATTTGTGAAAAACAAATAAGGATAAAGGATAAAGTCAAAAGGATAAAGTAAGAACGCCGCGATCAAAATCGTGGCGTTCTTACTTATAATTGTGCTAATTCTAAATTCAGTACAAATCCTACTTTATCCTTTTGACTTTATCCTTTTTCCTTTTCTTCGCTGGTTTCAGCAACCTCGTCGAATACAAGCAACCCTTTGCTCTGAAGCAAGTTATACCAAGTCAGGACTTTCTTTATGTCAGATACATAAACCCGTTCCTTGTCAAAATCGGGAAGAATTTTTTCAAAATATTTTTTCAGTTCTTCTGGTTTTGCATTGGACTGGGCAGCTACTCCGCCATTTTCCAAATCATAAATCTTTCTGAATACCTGCTTAAGCGGAAAATCTTCGCTGGTCGTATAGATTGCAATGTCTTCCAGCGTACTCATTTTAGCACTCGCGAAAGCAGTCTGCTTTTTCCCTGTCAGCAATGACTCAACGATCACTCCGTTTTTTCCTTCAGACAGAACTTTAAATAATCCCGGTTGCCCGGATATTGCCAAGATACCTTTTAACATAAAATGTAAAATTTGATATACGGCAAAAATACGAAGAATTATTAATAGCAACCTGATACTTCAATCCAAAACTTTGGCGAACTTTGCCTTCCAAAGAACTGCATTTTTATGAATGAACTCAAGATGGTTGTTACAGATCTGGATGGTACACTGCTCCAGAGTGATCATTCCATTAGCAATGAGGATCTTGAAACCCTTCAATTGTTGGGAGAAATGGGCATCTGCCGGGTAGCTGCCACAGGAAGAAATCTCTTAAAGGTACGAAGGGCCCTGAGTCCCTCAGATCCTTTTGATTACGTCATCTGCTCATCCGGAGCCGGAATCGTTGACTGGAAGAGCCAGGAGGTGATCTGTGCAATCAATTTTCCTGATGAATTGACGGCGCAGCTTATTAAATACCTTCTTAACAACGGATTTAATTTCAAGGTATCCGATTGTTTCCCAGATAATCACAACTTTTTCTGGTGGAAAAAATCGGATTGTCCGGAAATTGATCGATACATAGAGGTTCATTCGAAAATGGGAAAATCAGAAGAGATTGTACCCGGTCAAAAATATAGCTCTTCTCAGCTGTTACTCTTTTTTCCAAAGCGGAGCAGTAGATTTGATGAGGTCAAAAAGGAGTTACAAGCCCATTTCAGCGAAATCAGCATCATTCGAACGACCTCTCCGCTTGATGATAACTGGATTTGGATGGAAATTTTCCCAAAAGGAATCTCTAAAGCCCATGGAATAGCCGAAATATGCGATTTAAAGGGCATTAACAGAAATGAGACTCTTGGTATCGGAAACGATTTTAACGACCTGGAAATGCTTGATTTTACGCATTTATCGTACGTTGTCCACAATGCACCCCAGGAGTTAAAGGATAAATTTCTCGTCTCACTTCCCCTTCATGAGAATGGATTCTCCCATGCGGTCAAAAAACATCTGCCTAAAAAATCCGCCCTGTAATCAAATTTTTGATAATCTGCAGTAATTGAGCTATTTACTGCAAAATTCAGTCAATACACCATAGGTCGATTTTGGGTGCAGGAATCCGATATTCAGTCCTTCGGCCCCTTTTCTTCCTTTTTTATCGATCAGCTGGATTCCGGCTTCTTCGGCCTCTGCCAAAGCAGAATCTAACTGATCCACAGCAAAAGCGATGTGGTGAACTCCAGGTCCTTTCTTTTCAAGGAATTTCCCGATAGGCCCTTCCGGATCCATTGATTCCAGCAGTTCGATTTTTGTCTCACCAACTTTAAAAAATGCTGTCTTCACCTTTTGGTCAATCACCTCTTCAATGGCATAACACTTTGATCCCAAAAGTGTTTCATAATATGGAATTGCTTTTTCGAGGCTTTCAACGGCAATGCCTATGTGTTCTATTCTTGATATGTTCATTTCAGCTTGATTTGACTCATTTTTAATACTTTACATTTTTTTCAAACGATCAGTAAAAGTAGTACTATTTGTTTCCTGAAGCATATTTAAATCTGCATCAAGGCGAATATTTAATATAAAATTGACCTTTAGAATGAATATCGCACAGTTGTATCATGAAAACTTTAAAATTTAGAAGAGAACCTTTTTATTCACTCAAATTTTGATATTGATGAACGTACCGAAGGCACAAATGAGTGACTCCTAAAATTAGGATACCAAAAATAAAAAGGCAAAATTGCCAGATGCATCTGCCAATATATTGCTATATTTGCAGAAAGCATCTGACAAAATGGAAAAATTATTTCAATTTTCGGCATCAAGGATTGCCTCTGTTGACACCTCTTTCAAACGTTATTTATGGAATAAAATTAACTGGAACAACCGATTAATTGCGATAACCGGAGCCAGAGGTGTTGGAAAAACTACGCTATTGCTTCAATACATCAGGGAAAATTTAAGTGAAGCACCAGATGAAGTTATCTATGCAAACATGGATGATTTATATTTTTCAAAAAACACCCTTGTTGATTTTGCAGATGAGTTTGTAAAAAAGGGCGGGAAGTACCTTTTTCTGGATGAAGTTCACAAATACAAAAACTGGTCGCAGGAGATCAAAAATATTTACGATTATTTTCCTGATCTAATGATTGTTGTAACTGGTTCTTCAGCCTTGGATATTTACAGAGGGAAGGCGGATTTAAGCCGCCGGGCCATCCTTTATAAATTGCAGGGCTTGTCTTTTCGGGAGTTTATCGCTTTAAAATACAATCATCATTTTCCTGTTCTTGATCTGGATGATCTTTTGGTTAATGCACAAAGAAATATTCCGGCTATTTTGGAGAAAATAAAACCAATAAAACTTTTCGAAGAGTATCTCCAATTCGGATATTATCCCTTTTTCAAGGAGGGAGAAGCAGAATTTCAAATCAGGCTTAAACAAACAGTAAACCATTTATTGGACAGCGATTTACCATCAGTTGAAAATATTGATTTCAATGCAGTCCACTATATAAGAAAGCTCATTGCCATACTGGCGGAGATTGTCCCTTACAAACCAAATATTGTGAATCTCAGTCGACAGGTAGGGGTGAGCCACATCAGCGAGCATGTGGAAAAATGGCATCAGCAAAATCAAATTAGTG